>CAJUIH010000009.1:41010-52215 GCA_910586045.1 uncultured Eubacterium sp. | reverse complement strand
AGCTTAGATGCCTTTCTTTCTATCAAAACAACCAAATCCTTTAACCAATCAATACCTTTTTTCCTTCAAAGGCAAATCCGTATTCTTTTATCATGTCCGCTGTCCGGTCCAACTGGTTAAAGACAATCTGTTCATCAATTTCTGTACAAAAGCTGCCGCCTTTTAATAAATTTTCCATCACCATTTTGACCTCTGAACTGCCCTCACGAATCATCTTTGCGGGCAGGCTGTTGGAACTGGTATTCGCCCAATAGGAGCTGAAATTTCCTTTGTCAAGGAAATTGACTACAGACCATGGATTATAAATATCTGATTTTCCTCCAAAAGTAAAACCATCATACCAATACTTTACCTTTTCTTTTTGATTTGACATTCCATATTCATCTAAAGCATCAAAGACCTCTGTTTCTGAAAATCCAAAAGATTCCGCATATTTTGCGGAAGTGGATGTGACCCAATTCTTCCCAATAACCCCTCACATAAGCTTCCAGCATGGGCGTATCATATTCATCCAAAAGGATAATGACCTTTTTTCCATAATAATGGCACAAAAAATCCGACAGCCGGTGCAGGGCCAAGGATGCTGTGCTGTCATCCATATCCACAGAAATCCGGTCAAAATATGCGATTTCCTTATCTGTAAGCAAGGAACTGTTTTATGAAAAATATTTTTTACATATAGATCAACCAATATCTCATTCATCTTTTTTTTGGCATTTTCATAGTTTTTTTCTTTTACATTCGAAAATGAAAGATTAATCACCGGATAGGTTCCCTGCAAATCGATATATTTCTGGTTTTTTGAATCCCTATTCCAACAGTACGCGGCATAAAATACCTCCGATTTTTTTATTTCATATACGCGTTAGCACATGCATTAGCGAATTACACAACCGCTTCTACAATTATCTTATCCCCAAGTATCATTGTTTTTACACCTAGCTTTTTTTTCTTATTAAAGTTAAAACTCAATAAATAGCCTTTCTTTTGATGGAAATAATCAAGATACTCCATAAGCTGCCGTTCTCCTTTTTCATGATATTCATTACCACGCCAAATCTTCATTTCTACCACAAAACGTTCTCCAAGATAATCTACAATTACGTCCGTACGCCTGGAATCCCTGGTCTGTGCCTCAATATAATAATTACCCGTTCCATTTATAATCGGTTTCAGATACAATAAGAAAAATTTCCGTCCATAATCTTCTACAAAATTCGCATCATTTTCCCCGTAAATGTCTGTAAAATCTTCCACAAACTTTTCCAGCACCCGATTCATGTCAAGTTTTCCATTGGAAATAAACTGGGCGCTGTCTAGTTTGGCAGCATTACTCATTGCACTTGCAAGTTCTTCCTCAGACAGGAAAAAGTTATACAGGCGTGTCTCAAAAATACGGTTTGCTACTTGGACATCTCCGTTTCTATGCACAACATAACCGAACATGCATGCGAGTTCTATTATTTTATGGTCTGGATTATATACCACCCGCTTACCCTGAAATAACATGGCGTATAACATTTGTTTTAATTCCGGATATTCATCGAGATTCCGGATCATGCTTCCAAACAACGGGGAATTTTCATTCAGCAGAAGTTTTACGGCATCTATAATTCCTTTTCTTGTCCATCCTTCCGCCCTCTTCTGACATCCTTTTTTTGCAGCGATTTCTTCATCCAGATATTTACATATTGCAGACACAAGATATGGATAACCGGATGTGTATTGGAAGATCTCTTCAGAAGCCATATCCACATCAATCGAAATCTGCCGGTCCCTTTTATATTCTTCCAGCATATCCGCAATCTGACAGGCCGAAAAGTTCATATCAATAGTAAACTTGGCTGCAATATTCCAGGGGCTGTTATACTGGTGTTCTGATTGGGGCCGCAGCTTTAAATTTAAATTTTTAATGTCATATACACCTGCAAGAATAACGGAATGAAATATGGGACGATTATCCCGGTTTAGATAATATCCCCGCAGTTGTGACAGAAAATCAAGAAATACTTGGTTATTTGACGCGCTGTCCACTTCGTCAATCATTAAAACAACCGGTTTTTCTGCTGCCCCGCAAAATCTGCTTAGCCAGCGGAACAGGGCATCCATGGAAAATCCCTCCTGCCTTTTAGGCACGCCAAACATATTTTTTGAATTATTATCTGCGGGGATCAATTCATCCATATATTTTAGAAACGCTGTTGCAAATGCTTGTTCACTTGCAAAATTTTGTGTACTTATCATTTGAAAATCCATCGGAAGAACCAAATAGTCAGGCTTTAGGTACACTGCCAATGCTTTCAACGTTGTGGTTTTTCCGTACTGCCTGCCCCGGTTGATGATAAAATATTTCCCGCGGTCTATATAACGTTGTTTGATTTGTTCTAACCGGTTTGTTAATTTTACCATATAATGTTCAGACGGTCTGCAGCAGCCTTCTGTATTAAAATATCGTTCCATCTAGCAACTCCTTTATCAAGCCATTCTGTTTTCCAGAACCGATTTTCATGCTGTATGCTTATTATAGCAATGATTGCGGCGCAGTTCAACTTGGTCTTTCCGGTGCGTCCATCTGCCTGTGCAGCTGGCGAATCCTGCCGAAAAAGATAAATTTACAAAAGATTTATAATATTTCTTGCCCGAAATGGTTTTGTAAAGAATAAAAATATGGTAGAATAAATCGTTATAAGTGGAAAAATGAACCGATCCTGGAATTTTTAATCAAAAACCAATTAAAATAGGTCTACACAACGGGAAAAAGGAGATCACGAAATGGAAAAATCAAAAGTATACTACACTTCATTTAAAGCAACCATGGCTGAAAATTTACTGCAGAAACTGCGCAGGCTTATGATTACCGCGGGGATGAAAGAAATGGATTTTAAGGATAAATATACGGCCATTAAAATTCATTTCGGCGAATACGGCAACCTGGCGTTTTTACGGCCGAATTACGCAAAAGTTATGGCGGACCTTGTCAAAGAATGCGGCGGAAAGCCATATTTGACAGACTGCAATACGTTATACGTAGGGAGCAGAAAAAATGCGCTGGATCATTTGGAAACGGCATATTTAAACGGGTTTTCCCCTTATGCGACGGGCTGTCACGTATTGATCGGAGACGGGCTGAAAGGCACGGACGAGACGATTGTGCCGATTGACGGCGAATATGTAAAGGAAGCGAAGATCGGTTCCGCGATTATGGATGCGGATATATTTTTGACATTGACGCATTTTAAAGGCCATGAGATGGCGGGATTTGGCGGCGCGTTGAAGAATATCGGTATGGGATGCGGTTCCAGGGCGGGAAAGATGGAAATGCATAACGATGGAAAGCCGCAGGTGTTGGATCCGGAGGGATGTATCGGGTGCGGAAGCTGTTTTCGGATTTGTGCGCATGGGGCGCCTGTGATTGAGAATAAAAAAGCGCATATTGACCAGAATAAATGTGTCGGATGCGGCAGGTGTCTGGCCGTTTGTCCGAAAGACGTGATCCAGCCGCAGTCCGGATCTTCGGTGCAGCGTTTGAACTGCAAAATGGCGGAGTACAGTCTCGCGGTATGTAAAGGCCGTCCGCATTTCCATGTTTCGCTGATTTGCGACGTATCGCCAAACTGTGATTGCCATCCGGAAAATGATATCCCGATTATTCCGGATGTTGGGATGTTTGCTTCTTTTGACCCGGTGGCTTTGGATCAGGCCTGTGCGGATGCTGTCAATCAAATGCCGGTGATTGAGGGAAGCGTATTGAGTGAAAATTTGAATCATGACGCGTCACATGGACAGGGGCATGACCATTTCCATATGACGCATCCGGATACGGAATGGAGATCCTGCATTGCACATGCGGTAAAAATCGGGCTGGGTTCGGATCAATATGAACTGATTAAGATTTAAGATTACCAAAGCTTCATAGGACAAATTGACTAAAGGCATTGATCACAGTATCGGCCGGCTGCGGGATAGAATCAATGAACTGCCTGTCATGGTCAATAGGGTACGGGAGATTGAAAAATAGAAAAGGCAGGGCAGAAGAGTTGAGAGAAAAATTTGGTTTAAAAAAATTACATAATGAAATATTGCTGGACCGTTTTCGGACAATGAGCCAGCCGACGCTGGTATCAAAGACAAATGGTCTGAGCGGTAAGTTATATATTGCTTCGCAGATGGATAAAATTGATAAAATAGGATATGATTGTGTAGCGGCATGTGTCAACGATATGGCGGCGCTTGGAGCAGAGCCTTTGTTTTTTTACGTTAATATATCCTGTGTCAGGCCAAAGGCTGATAAAATCAAGGGGATAGAAGAAAGAATCGCGCAGGCGTGCACAGAGGCTAGGATCCAGTTTGCGGGAAGCGAAATCGTAGAACTGCCGGATACGTACGCGCTGGACCAGTATGAAATAGCCGGTTTTATTGTAGGGATTGTAGACCGCAAGAAAAAAATCGGCGACGCGCAGCTTGCGGATGGCGATATCATTATGGGGCTTGCTTCTGACGGGCTGCATAATAACGGATATGTGCTGGCGCGCAAACAGTTATTTTTATCCAAAGCGACTATGGAAGTATATTATGATACACTGGGCGGGACGCTGGGCGATCAGCTTCTGCGCCCGACCCGGATTTATCGGGCCAGTATGGAGCGGCTGATGGAATCCGGAATAGAGATAAAATCCTGTGTGCAGGTTGCGCACGGCGGGATCGACCGTGCGCTGCACCTGCTGCTGCATGAGAAATATGGTGCCGTTGTGAAACGCAGGACAGATACGATACCTCCGCTGTATCATATGCTGCATAAGGATGGAAACATTGACATGCAGCAGATGCGCGAGACATTTAATATGGGAATCGGAATGCTTTTGATCGTGTCAGAGGAAAATTCGGAGCGTGCAGCGGAGTATTTGGAGGAGGCGGGAGAAAATGTCATTTTTCTTGGCCTTGTGGAGACAGAGCGGGAGCTGATCCGTTATTTGGAGTAAGGAATGTTTTAGACGAGTAGAAAAGAGGTTGGGAATGAGTTCACAGGACAAGCTCGAACATGTATTAAGGGACATGCACGTTATGATTTCCAAAAGCGAGGTTTACGATACGGACCGGATTATTGTCAGTAAAACAGATATATTTAATCTGATCGACCGTCTGAATGCCAGTGTTTATGAAATTATGGATGAATATGAACTGACACAGCAAAGCAGGGACCGTGCGCTGCGTGAGAGGAAAAAAGAAGGGGACAAAATTATATGGGATGCCAGCCGCCAGGCGGAAGATATTTATGCGGCATCCGTTTTATATACAGAAGAAGCTTTAAATCATCTTCATGTGATTATGGGCCAGGCAGATGAGGCAGTCAGCAGCCTGTACCAGGATTTTTTGGATAATATGGACAGGCAGCGAAATACCATCCGGGAAAATCAGTTAGAATTAAAAAGCCAGCTCCAGCTTTTGGCGGATACGGAGAAGTACCTGCGCCTGATCGAAGAACGCAACCGGGAAATAGAGCGTGAGAGGGCGGAAAAAGAAGGAAAGAAAATCAAAGAAAAATCAGTGGAATCTCTTTTTACCGTAAAGCCGGAAATCAAGATCAATGAAGATTATTTTCGCAAGATGGGGATACCGCTGGAAAAAGAACAGGAAAAAAACGACGAAGACGAAGATCCGCTGCTGCCGGATGAGGGTGTGATCGATTCCTCCCTGAAAAAAGCAAATGCGCCTGCGAAAGAAAAAACAGACACGGCAGATTCCGAAACAGACGAAAAACAAGCGGATTCGTCGCAGGATCAAAAGGCGGACGTCAAAGACGGCGAAAATCCGGAGCAAAGCAATACAAAAAACAGCAGCCAGCAAAGCGCGGATGAAAAAAAAGACGCTGCGCAACCGGCGGATCCGGTGATAGAAGAAACAGGAAAAAAGAAAATGAATACGGATTTCTTTCATTGGCATGAAGAAGAACTCGATCAGACAGAAGAACCAAAGCATGAAAAAATATCTTTGCTGGATAAATTAATGGGAAAAAAGAAATCTAAGGAGGACATAACATGAAGTTATACGACAAAGGCGTGTATCTGGTAAACGGCAGCGAACTTGTAGAGGATACCAAAGACGCGGCCGCGGTCATTCAGAAGAAAACAGGGGAAGAGGTTACTAAGCAGCAAGCCAGGACGCAGACGATCGCGTACCGGATTTTACAGGAGCATAATACGTCTGGAAATATGGAGAATCTTGCGGTCAAATTTGATAAGCTTACTTCCCACGATATTACGTTTGTGGGAATTATACAGACGGCAAGGGCTTCCGGCCTGGAAAAATTTCCGATTCCGTATGTACTGACCAACTGCCATAACAGTTTGTGTGCGGTCGGCGGTACAATCAATGAGGACGACCATATGTTTGGATTATCCTGTGCAAAAAGATACGGCGGAATTTATGTGCCGCCGCATCAGGCTGTCATCCATCAGTTTGCGAGAGAAGTGCTTGCGGGCGGGGGACGGATGATCTTAGGATCCGATTCTCATACCCGTTACGGTGCGCTCGGCACGATGGCGATGGGAGAAGGCGGGCCGGAGCTGGTTAAACAGTTGCTGGATCAGACGTATGATATTCATATGCCGGAAGTAGTAGGCGTATACCTGAGCGGCAAGCCGCAAAAAGGGGTTGGCCCGCAGGATATTGCGATTGCAATCATTAAAGAAGTGTTTGCGAATGGCTACGTAAAAAATAAAGTGATGGAATTTGTCGGGCCTGGCATTGAAAATCTCAGTGTAGACGCCCGAATCGGCGTGGATGTTATGACAACGGAAACTACTTGTTTGTCGTCAATTTGGAAAACAGACGGTCAGGTGAAAGAGTTTTATCAGATTCACGGCCGCCCGGAAGATTATGCCGAGTTGAATCCGGGCAGGATCGCCTATTATGACGGTATGATCGAACTGGATCTTGGATCAATAAAACCAATGATTGCGATGCCGTTCCATCCGAGCAACGCGTATACGATAGAAGAATTAAACGCAAATCTGATGGATATTTTGGAGGATTGTGAGAAAAAAGCGCAGGTCAGCTTTAACGGGGCTGTAAAATTAAACCTCAAAGAAAAGGTGCGCAATGGAAAGCTGTATGTAGATCAGGGAATTATCGCGGGCTGTGCAGGCGGCGGCTTTGAAAATATTTGTGACGCGGCGGATATATTGGATGGAGCAGGAATCGGTGCGGACGAGTTTACGTTAAGCGTATATCCAGCCAGCATGCCGGTTTATATGGAACTGGTACGCAATGGGGCAGCGGCGAAAATTATGGCGGCAGGCGGAGTTATGAAAACAGCATTCTGCGGGCCTTGCTTTGGAGCGGGCGATACGCCGGCCAATAACGGTTTTTCGATCCGCCACTCTACGCGTAATTTCCCGAACCGGGAGGGATCCAAGGTACAAAACGGCCAGATTGCGTCGGTCGCTTTGATGGATGCTCGTTCGATCGCGGCGACGGCGGCTCATAAAGGGTATCTGACCGCAGCGACCGATTTGGACGTCGACTTCACAAAACCAAAATATTTCTTTGATCAGACAATTTATGCAAACCGTGTATTTGACAGCCATGGGGAAGCGGATCCATCCGTGGAAGTGAAAATGGGTCCGAATATTAAGGATTGGCCGGCAATGCCTGCTTTGACGGACAACCTGCTTTTAAAAGTAGTTTCGGAAATTCATGATCCGGTTACGACGACGGATGAATTGATTCCATCGGGCGAAACCTCTTCTTACCGTTCAAATCCGCTTGGATTGGCTGAATTTACTTTGTCCAGAAAAGACCCGGCTTATGTCGGAAAAGCAAAAGAGGTTCAGAAAGCGGAAAAGGCAAGGGAAGAAGGCGGGCAGCCGTATGAGGCGCTTGCGGAATTAAAAGATGTGGTTGACGTTATTTTAACACAGTTCCCTGACGCAAATGAGAGGAATACCGGGATTGGAAGTACGATTTTTGCAGTAAAGCCGGGCGATGGTTCTGCGCGCGAGCAGGCTGCGTCCTGCCAGAAAGTACTGGGCGGCTGGGCAAATATCGCAAATGAATACGCGACAAAGCGTTATCGCTCGAACCTGATTAACTGGGGAATGCTGCCGCTTTTGATTCCGCAAGGAGAACTGCCGTTTGCCAATGGAGATTATTTGTTCCTGCCGGATGTGCGCAGAGCAATTGAGGAAAAAGCTTCCGATATAACCGCGTATGCTGTAAAAGAAAGCGGACTGCGGGAATTTCATATGTCGCTTGGCGAGCTGACAGACGATGAGCGGGAGATTATATTAAAAGGTTGTTTGATTAATTTTAACAGAAAGTAAAAGTGAGGCAGCAGTTATGAAAGAAACGGAAAAAGAAAAAAAAGCAAAGCAGTATTTTGGACCGGATTCCGATTGGAATATCCGTCCATATCTGGCAGTGGGGCTTATATTTTTTATCGTATTCTGCTGCTGCATTCTGGTAGTCTGTATTCTGTTCCGGTTTGAGGCAATCAAAAATGGAATTAACATTTTTCTGAGCATCGCGCAGCCGATTATTGTCGGGCTTGCGCTTGGCTATCTGTTGAATCCGGTCATGATGTTTTTTGAACGGTTCCTGTTAAAAGCCGTGGATGCGAGAGGCGGAAAAAATAAATTCCGCCGTCTCATCCGGACGGTGTCCAGTATTCTGGCAGTTCTCGTATTTATTCTGATTATCGCTACTTTATTGTCCATGGTGATTCCGCAGGTATCTGCGAATATTATGAGTCTGATGGATAATCTGCCGGGACAGATCAATACGCTGATCAGGAATATGAATGAGTGGCAGTTTGGCAGTCACGAGATTACAAATATGATTGAAACAAATCTGATGACGCTGGTAGAATTTATGGAAGATTGGCTCAAAAACTCGCTGCTGCCGCAGACAAAAGATTATGTCACTTCCGTGACCAATGGGGTAATCAATATACTAGTTGCATTTAAAAATGTAGTAATCGGGCTGATTGTATCCATTTACGCGATGTGTGAAAAAGAAAACTTTGAAGGTCAGTCCAAAAAGATCATATTTGCGATCCTTCCGTCGCGTGCCGCAAATCAGGTGATCCAGTTGTTCCATACGAGCAATATTGTATTTGGCGGTTTTATTAAAGGAAAACTGCTGGATTCTTTGATTATCGGCATAATTGCTTACATTGTATTGACGATTATAAAAATGCCTTACGGGCTTTTAGTCAGTGTCATTGTAGGGGTAACCAATATTATTCCGTTTTTCGGGCCGTTTATCGGGGCGATTCCGAGTGCGTTTTTGATTTTATTGGAAGATCCGCTTTATGCTGTTTATTTTGTGATATTTGTTTTTATATTACAGCAGGTAGACGGCAATATCATTGGGCCGAAAATACTTGGGGATTCGACCGGGCTGTCTTCTTTTTGGGTTATGTTTGCGATTTTGGTCGGAAGCGGGATGTTCGGCGTAATGGGCATGCTGCTTGGGTGTCCGGTATTTGCGGTTATTTATTATCTCGTACAAAAAACGATTCATTATTTTCTGCGTAAAAAGAAAATGCCGGTAAAAACGGACGTTTATATAGAAGCAACAGGAGTAGAACCGGACAGTAATCGGCTCTGGTATGGAAAATATGCGGATGATATGGTAAATAAATGAAGTAGTTTTTTGACATGAGCGGCCAGCTATGGTAAACTAAGGATGGATTTTGATGTTTTTTATAGGAAATGGAATATTTTACGATAAAAATGCATCTTTATACAAATAGATGGTGGCAGGCATGGATAAATACGAGTTTAAACTAAAAGTTGATGAGATGAAAGCACTGGTCAGTGTACGGAATTATAATGCGGCTGCAGAGATCGCAGAGACAATTAACTGGCGAAAGATTCGTAATTTGAATGCTCTTGTGCTGGCAGGTGAAATATTTGAACAGGTGGGGCAATACGACCACAGCAAGGAAATCCTGCTGATGGCGTACGATAAGTCTCCGATCGGCAGGAATATCATATACCGTCTTGCGGAAATTGCGATTAAAACAAAAAATTTTGATGATGCAAGGGAATATTATGATGAGTTTGTGGATATTGCACCGCATGATAATTTGAAATATGTATTAAAGTATAAAATGACGGCAGCGCAGGAAATGCCTTATGAAGATCAGATTAAAATTCTGGAAGAACTGAAAGAACAGGAATATTCTGAAGAATGGGCGTATGAACTTGCGCTGCTGTATCATAAGGCAGGGCAGACGGAAAAGTGTGTAGACGCCTGTGACGAACTGATTTTATGGTTTGGAGATGGGATTTATGTGGAAAAGGCTTTGGAATTAAAATTGCGTTACCAGCCTTTGACAAGGACGCAGGAGGAAAAATACCGCCTGTTTCGCCAAAAAAGGGCCGGTATTATTGAAGTAAAGCCGCGCATTCAGGTTCAGCCGGAAGAACCGCTTGAACCGCAAAAACCGGATCCGGCAGAATCGGTCCGGTCAGGATCCCAAAATCAGAAGAATCAGGATGAAGAAGCGACATCCCAGCTTATCGATTTTCCAAAAGAGCTTCCGCACTTTTCACTGCCAAAACATAAGAAACGGATCAAACATCCTTATATTCCGGTAAAAGAAGAAGGGATTCCCGTAGCGGAAAGCAGGAAAAGCATCGGGGAACTGATGAGCCAATGGGAAAAAACGGAGAAGACGGTACAGGAAGCGATACAAAGTGCGGATGCCGGACGGCTGCTGTCTGCAAAAGAGGAAATGCTCAAACAGGCAGAGTTTTTAATGGAACGTTTGCTGGATGTGATCCCGCAGGTATCCGACGGCTCTGAAGATACGGGGGATATTCGTTTCTCAGAACAGGATGGCGGGGAGATCGCAAATGATATTGAACAGGCAGGCAGGATTGTGGCCAGCATGAATATGCTGCTGCAGGAACAGATTGACAGCCTGCTTGCGGAAAATCAAACGGTCAGGCCAGAATTCGGTCATGATACAGTAGGGCAATCTCAGGAAACTATAGGAATGGGAACAGAACAAAAGATTCAAAAAGGGGTGCAGGGCATGGATCCAGGGCAGAAGATGCAGGAACAGCCGGCGGCAATGGAAACAGGAATCCAGCGGGTGAAGCAGGCTATGCTGGCGGGTGCACGCAAAACAAAGCAGGAAAATACAAACAGGATAGATAGGATAGATAGGACAGATAGGACAGATAGGACAGATAG
>CAJUIH010000009.1:0-40910 GCA_910586045.1 uncultured Eubacterium sp. | reverse complement strand
AGATAGGACAGATAGGACAGATAGGACAGATAGCAGTCAAGAGATTTTGCAGGAGGCAAAAGTTTCTGCCGCGTATCGTAAACAAGAGGCGGATATTTCTGCGCCGCTGCGTGAACAGGAAGCGGAGACTTTTGAGCGTGAGCAGCAAACCGGGACTCAAGATACCGTAATACAGCAGGATAAGCAAAAAACGGAAGAACCGTCGGTTATGGCGACCGGAATCGAAAGAGTAAGGCAGGCGATGCTTGGCGCGCGCGGTATGCAGCAAAAAGAGCAGAAAACGGAAAATCCGGATATGCATCAGAGATCGTCTATGGAATATCAGAAATCCGTAGCGGCAGGAAGAATACAGAACGAAATGGGACAAACCGTGCATGAGAAAAGCATGGATAATCAAAAAGTAATGCCTGAAATGCAGGAAACAGAGTTTCAGCCAGATCCGGCGGATGAAAAGCAGCAGGCCTTATATGGGCGGAATCCAGCGGACGGTGTGCAGGAAACAGTATACCGGAAAGAAGAAGCGTCTGTACAGCAAGCGGCAGGATTTCAATCGGAATTAGCGGGTGTGCAGCAGGCCGCGTACAGACAGGATCCAGTAGATGCCGTACAAGAGGTCATGTACCAGAAGAAAACAACGTCAGTACAGCAAGAAACAGGATTTCAACCGAGTCCAGCAGCGCAGCAAGAAACAGGATTTCAATCGAGTCTGGCGGTACAGAAAGAAGGAAACTATGAGCAGGAACCAGCGGCGGTGCGCCAGGAAGTAACGTATGGACAGGAACCAGCCGCAGTATGTCAGGAAGCGAACTATGAGCAGGAGCCAGCAATGGCACGCCAGGAAGTAACGTATGGACAGGAACCAGTCGCGGTACGCCAGGAAGTAACGTATGGACAGGAACCAGCGGCGGCACATCAGGAAGTAAACTATGAGCAGGAACCAGTGGTACGCCAGGAAGCGAACTATGAGCAGGATCTAGCGTCGGTGCGCCAGGAAGTAAACTATGGACAGGAACCAGCCGCAGTACGCCAGGAAGTAAACTATGGACAGAAACCAGCGGCGGCACATCAGGAAGTAACGTATGGACAGGAACCAGCGGCGGTACGTCAGCAGACAAATTACCGGCAAAACCAAGCGGCGGTACGCCAGGACGCGAATTATGGACAGGATCCGGCGTATTGGCGCAATCGGGAATCTCTGTCACAAGAGACAGGCAGCAGACCGGATATTCGGATGCCGTCAGAAACAGCCGCACAAGGGCAGAATGCAGGATATGTTCTACAAGCAGCGGATCCGCAGACAGGGCAATGGCAGCAGGATTATGGAACCGGGCGGGAAATGAATCTGGGTTCAGGCGGCGGCAGAAAAAATGAAGAATCTGAAATTGGATTAGAAAGGTATGGGGAACAACAAAAAGATTTGGGTCAAAGACAGGAAAGAAATAAAAAACAACAGCAGGAAACGGAAATGAAAGTCAAGCAGCTTACACCGGAACGAAGGGAAGTATTTTCTTATTTTGTACCGATTTCCGGCATGGAAGCTCAGATTTATGATTTATTGGAAGGGGTCGCGCATCATCTGCAGTTTGAGAAAGATTCGGTCTCAGGCAATTTTATTGTCGAGGGAATCAAAGGAAGCGGCAAAACAGTGCTGATTACAGATATTATCAAAGTGCTGCAGAAAGAATTAAAACGTCCGAACGGCAAAATTGGCAGAATTGACGCCAATGCGTTAAACCAGAAAGATCTGCATGCGTTAACAGAGAAAGTAAGCGGCGGCTGTCTGATTATAGAGTCTGCCGGAAAAATATCCAGGGATACGGCTGTAAAACTTTCCCAGTGTATGGATCTGGACCGTTCCGGTACTTTGTATATATTAGAAGATACCAAACAGGGCATACAAAAAGCGTTGGATCGTGACAGTTCTTTTTCGTCTAAATTTACAGAAAAAATATCTATTCCCAATTTTTCCATCGACGAACTGGCGGAATTTGGAAGGGCATACGCAAACGACTTAAATTATGATATTGATGATATGGGAATCCTTGCGTTATACAAACGGATCAATCATATTCAGAAATTGGATCATGTGACAACATTAACGGAAGTTAAGGAGATCGTAGATGAAGCGATTGACAATGCTGAAAAAGGCGCTTTAAAAAAAGTGCTTGGGATATTAACATCGACTAGATATAACGATGATAATTATGTAATTTTACGCGAGAAGGATTTTGAATAAAAAAATGATAGCAGCAGGAGGGTTATTTCATGAGAAACATGACAGAACTGGATATGTACTTATTCGGTCAGAGTACACACTATGATATCTATAAGAAGATGGGGGCGCATCCGATTACCGTACATCACAAACAAGGCGTAATGTTTGATGTGTGGGCGCCGCATGCAAAAAAAGTCTGGGTGATCGGCACCTTTAACGGATGGGATGAAAAAAGCCATGAGATGGAACGTCTGGAACCGACAGAAATGGGAATATACGAATTGTTTGTTCCGGAAGCAAAGTGCGGGGATCTGTATAAATACCTGATTGAAACAAAAGACGGTGAATATTTGTATAAAGCGGACCCTTATGCGAATTATGCGGAATTAAGGCCGGGTACAGCCTCTATTGTAGCTGATATTTCCCATTTGACCTGGACCGATCAAAAGTGGATGGACGCACGGGCAAAAGACGATCCGTTTGAAAAACCAATGGTAATCTATGAAGTGCATCCGGGTTCATGGAAACGGCACCCATGCAGGGAAGATGAGGGATTTTATTCGTACCGTGAATTTGCGCACGCGTTAACCGAATATGTCAAAGATATGGGCTATACGCATGTGGAATTGATGGGTATTTCCGAGCATCCGTTCGAAGGTTCCTGGGGATATCAGGTAACGGGGTATTATGCGCCGACGTCCAGATACGGCACGCCGGAGGATTTTGCCTATCTGGTAAATTATCTGCATGGAAACGGAATCGGCGTGATCTTAGACTGGGTACCGGCACATTTTCCAAGAGACGCGCATGGATTGGCTGATTTTGACGGCTGTCCGCTGTATGAGTATCCGGATCCGCGTATGGGAGAGCATGCAGACTGGGGAACTAAGATCTTTAACTACGGCATGAGCGAAGTGAAAAATTTCCTGATCGGAAGCGCATTAATGTGGATCGAGCATTTCCATGTAGACGGACTTCGTGTGGATGCGGTTGCGTCGATGCTGTATCTGGATTACGGCAAAGACGACGGCCAGTGGGTAGCGAATAAATATGGAGAAAATAAAAACCTGGAAGCAATCGAATTTTTCAAACATATTAATACGTCGCTGACAGGCAGGAACCGGGGCGCTATTATGATTGCCGAAGAATCGACGGCATGGCCGATGGTAACCGGAAAGGCGGAAGAAGACGGACTGAATTTTACTTTTAAATGGAATATGGGATGGATGCACGATTTCCTCGATTATATGAAGCAGGATCCGATTTTCAGAAAAGGCTGCCATAATAAAATGACATTCGCAATGAGCTATAATGAGGCGGAAAAGTATATTTTAGTATTGTCCCATGACGAAGTGGTTCACTTAAAATGCTCCATGGTCAATAAAATGCCGGGACTTGGCATCGATAAATTCCGCAATTTAATGGTTGGATACGCGTTTTATATGGGCCATCCGGGAAAGAAACTGCTCTTTATGGGCCAGGATTTTGCACAGCTTAGGGAATGGAGTGAGGAAAGGGAACTGGATTGGTTTCTGCTGGCGGAAGATGACCATCGGCATCTGCATGACTTCTTTAAGGAATTGCTGCATATTTACCACAAATATCCTTCGATGTATGAATTGGATCACTCCTGGCAGGGATTTGAATGGATTAACGCAAATGACGCATCCAGAAGTATTTTTAGTTTTGTACGTAAGAGCAAGGACGGAAAGAAAAATTTGTTATTTATCCTGAACTTTACCCCGGTAGAAAGAGAAGATTATCGTGTCGGGGCACCTACCAAGGGCACTTATCGTCTGATTTTAAACAGTGATGAGGCACGCTTTGGGGGTTCGGGCAAGAAACGTCCTGTGCGGTATCGTACGGTCGAAGCGGAATGTGACAATAGAGAGCATTCATTTGCTTATCCGCTGCCGGCTTACGGAATCGCCGTATTCTCATTTGATTATAAAACAGAATAAAACGAAAAGAACAGCAAACTGTCCAGTACCAATCCGGTGCCGGGCAGTTTTTCCATGTATAGCAAATTTATAAAGTTTTCACAAAAAATAGCCGACATATTGTATAAGGTTTGAATTGGAAAGCAGAGATCATGGCAAGGAAAGGCAGGAAGCAGAATGCAGAGAGTGCAAAGCATGCAGATTGACGGCTCCGATCTATTAGAAGGGGCCGGGGGCAGCATCAAACAGGAAAAATTTGATTTCGGAATACTTTCAGCCGGTGCGCACAAGCGGATACAAGAGACAGAAAAATTGTCGAAAGGCGAGAAAACGACAGAAGTGACTTATCTCAAGCCGCAGCAGGAAAATACGTCCGGAACAATGGAAGATGTTATGGAACAGGCGGGAAACATCGACGCGGAATTGATGAAAAATAAAATGGTAGTTGCTTCCAATACGACAACTACGACCGATTGCAGACAAGCAGAACAGGATGGTTTTTCTCTGACGCAGACAGATATGCAGACCGTTGTTACGGCTATAGATAAAATAAAAATCGAACTGGCAAAAGCAGGGGTAGATGTCAGTTATTTTGGGGATCGTTTAAGCGCCGAACAACTGGAATCGTTTGGCGGCAGTGCGGCCATCGCGCGCCAGCTTGCGGAAAAAATGAACGAGATGCAGGCGGATCTGCCGCTTACGGCACAAAATATAGACGATTGCGGGAAAGCGCTGCAGCAGGCAGGCGAACTGCATACGTTAAGTGACGGGGCATTAAAATATATGCTGGATAACCAGTTGGAACCAACGATCGCAAACCTGTATAAAGCGCAGTATTCCGGCAGCGCGGTATTTGTCAGACAGGATGCGCAGGCAATGGATTTGTCTGGTATGCAGGAACAAATTTCACGCATTATCGCGCAATCCGGACTGGAGGAAAATGCCCGGACGAACGCGGACAGTCGTTTTATGATACAAAATCAGATTCCGCTTACAGCCGAAAATCTAGATTATTTAGAACAGTTAAAAAACATGCAATTTCCTCTGGAAACAGATCAGACACTTGAGGAAATCGTAACGGCGCTGTCAGAGGGCAGACGGCCGCAGGACGCATGTTTGCTGGATCGCTATTCGCTCGCGGGAAAAGCGCAGAATGCGGTAGATGTGATCCAGTGGGCGACTGGCGAGGATTTGGCGTATGTGGTAAGCAAAGGGGAAGCCGTGACTATTCGCAATCTGGAAAAGGCGCATAACCAGATTGCGGCGGGTGCCGTGAGTGAAACGGAGCAGGTTGCCGCGGCACAGCTTTTAAGGACGGCCGCGGAAGCGGAAAAAGCAGCGCAGGTACAGACGGCGCCAGGTATACAGGGTACAGGGTATGTATCGCAAATTTCGGCGGGCCTGTCGGATGCAGGGGATCAACCGCGGGCAGCGGCAGGCGGCGCCGTACAGGATGTGCAGCCGGCAGCCGGCGTATCCGACACGCAGCCGGCAGCCGGCGCTTTGCCAACAGGCCAGACCCCGTTTTCCTATGAATCTGGTCAGCCGGTGGCCCAGGCGGATGCGGCATCCGTATCAGATCCGGTACTAGCGCCGGCCAATGGAAATGTTCCCGTACAGCAGGCGGCGCAGACGGTGATTCCCGCGCCGACGTATGACGGCAGAACAGCGGGAGCGAATCTTTTGGAACCGGAGCATCCGCAGACCGTACTGGATCCGTCGCAGACCGTGCAGCCAGTCGATGAAGACCAGTCGTCCGGCACCGGAAATATGCAGGAGAATGGAAGCGGATCTTCCCAAAACCAGGCAGCGCAGTATACGCAGCTACAGATAGAATTAATCGCGGCACGCAGGCAGTTGGAAGAAATCCGGCTGAAAATGACCGTATCCGCCAGCTATTATATGTTAAAACAGGGAGTTTCCGTAGATACGACGTCTATGGAAGAATTAATTTCCCATTTGAAAGAGATCGAAAATCATTACTATGAGAATTTGCTCAAGCAAGGCGGTGTGGAAGCGACAGAAGAAAACATAAACTTGTTTGCACAAGCTTCCAATAAATTAGAGCAATTGAAAGAAATGCCGGCGTATGCGCTTGGGGCCAGAAATATGACGGTTTCGACACTCGAAGAGCTGCATCAGGAAGGCAGCGGCATGCAGCGTACGCTGGAGCAGGCAAATGAACGTTATGAGACGATGCAGACGCCGGTACGCAGCGATCTTGGAGATTCCATGGTCAAAGCTTTCCGTAATATCGATGAACTGCTAAGGGAAATCGGACAGGAAGTCAATCCGGAGAATAAGCGTGCGGTGCGTATCCTGGGCTACAATCATTTGGAAATCACGGCGGAAAATATTATGCAGATGAAAGCGGCAGACCAGCAGGTACAAATGGCTTTTCATAACCTGACGCCTGCCGTAATCCGTGAATTTATCAGTAAAGGGATAAATCCGCTGGACTTGGATATCAAGGATTTGAACCGTGAGGCGGAGCAGATCAAAACAGAACTGCATATTGACCTGCCCGAAGAAAAATACAGCGAGTATTTATACAAACTGGAACAAAATAAAAACATTTCACCGGAAGAAAGAAGTTCTTATATAGGGATTTTCCGCTTAATGAACCATGTGGCACAGTCGGACGGCGCAGCCATTGGGGCATTGGTAAACCAGGGGGCTGAAATAACTATGCGAAACCTTCTGGCAGCCGTGCGTTCGAATCAGCACGGAGAGATGGATATTACGGTAGACCAGTCGTTTGGGGCACTGGAAAGCGCCGGATACCGCAATTCAATTACGAAACAAATTGAGGCGGGCTACCAGCATCAGTGCGTAAAACAGGCAGTGAACGAGATTTCACCGGAACGGATGCGCAACGTATCAAACGAAACGAAGTGGGAAGATCTGACGCCGGAACAGTTCTTACACCGTCTAAAAGAAGCCCCGCAGGATTTGGAAGCGGAAGAAGCCTATTACCAGCAGCAGTTGGAAGATCTGCAGCAGTGCGCGAAAACATCCGAGCAGGTTTATAAAGTACTGGAACAGTACGAACTGCCGAATACCGTTATAAACGTCATGGCAGTCGCCGAATATTTGAAAAACAGAAATGGCGCATACCGCAGTTTCTTTGGGCTGGATCCCAAACGTACGCCGGATTCCATGAAGACTGCGGATCCATATATGATAAAACGAGAAGACGGAGAGACGGAAGTAGATTTTGACGCGATCAGAGAAGAATTGCTGCGGCGGTTTAGCGAAGACGTTAAAAAACCAAAAGAACTGGCAAAAGCAATGGCAGAACTGGCGGAATGCGCGGAAAAGTGTATGAGTACCATGATCATCGAATCGGATGTATCCAGCCTGGATATTCGGGCATTAAAGCTGATGAACGCGCAGATTTCGGTTCATGCCAAAATGGCTTCCGCGGAAAGCTTTTCCATCCCGGTTGTAGTAGATGGAGAGGTTACAAACGTAACGCTTAAAATTGTACGTGATAAGGAACAAAAAGGACTTGTCAACCTAACGCTGGAAACAAGCCGTTTTGGTAAGATTGCGGCGGAAATAAAAGCGAAAAAAAATGGTTTCAGCGGGTATCTGGCGGCTGATTCTAAAAAAACGAGGGATTTACTGCAGTCGGTAGAGGGCGATATCGCGCAAGCGCTGCAGGAAGTACAGGAGGGTCCGTTAAATATCAACTATATTATGAGCAGCAGCCTGGACTTGAATCATTTCGCGGCGCAGAGCGGCACAAGCGAACAGACGGAATCGGAAGAAGACAGGGAAGTACAGACCAGGACATTATACGGGATGGCGGAAGCGCTGATTCGGGTGATCCGGCAATTAGAGTCCGCGGAAAATAGGCAGGAAGCATAGGAAGATAAGGGACGCAGGGGAAGACGGGAAAGAAAATGTGAAAAAATATAAGGATTTGCTTATGGTTTCCCAAATTCTGTCCGAAATAGATAGTAATTGCTGACAGGATGCTGAAAGAGAAAGCTGACAGTGATTTATATGTAACAGAAATCGAAAAAAGAGGTGTACAGGATGAAAATAAATCAAAATATATCTGCAGTGATCGTGAATGACCAGTTGCTGCGAAATGAAAATAAGCTGGCGCAGTCTACCAAACGGTTATCTTCCGGCGTAAGATTTAACAATGCAAAAGATAACCCGTCCGGTGTTGCCATTTCTTACCGGATGCAGGCACAGATCGACGCATTGGGCAGGGCGTCCGCCAATGCGACGGACGGAACGAGCATGGTACAGACGATTGACAGCGCAATGGGAGAAATGAATGAAGTGCTGCAGCGGATGCGGGAATTATGCGTGCAGGCGGCCAGCGATACCAATACGCCGGAGGATAAGGAAGCCGTACAGAAAGAAATTAGGGCATTAAAAGAGGAGATTAACCGGATCTCTACCGATACGGAATTTAACGGTAAAAAACTTATGGATGGGACGCTGGACAGGCGGACGTATGTAACGTCAAAGCAGGCAACCGTAGGCGGAACAGCAGTGACAGACAAAACGAGCATGTTTGATACAATATCAAACGTGATTATTTCGGATGAAGTGCAGGCCGGGAATTATCAGATCGCGATTACAGCTCCAGCGGAGCATGCTGCTGCGCAAGGCGCTGCGGGAACAGGGGGCAATGCGCTGACACAGTCTGGCATTGTATGTATTAACGGCGTCGAAGCGGAGCTGAAAGAAGGAATGACGCCGGAGGAAGTGTATCAGGCATTGCGTGATGCCGGAAATGAAGCATGGGTAAATGTGTTCCCTACAGACGGTACCGGCCAGCAGGCACCGATTACAGAAGAAACGCTGGATACGCAGGGATATATTGAAAATCAAAACGGATATCAGGGATTTAATACGATTCTTGCGTTTGTATCGCAGGATTATGGTTCGCAGGCAAAAGTAGAAGTAACCTGCTCGAATCCGGCCCTGGCCGCACAGATCGGTATTCCGGCGAATTGCAGCGGCGTTGGAAAAGATGCGGAAGTAGACGTTACAGATCCGGATATCGCCAAAGATTACAGCGGACAGGTAACGACAAAGGTATCCGGCAATGAAATTACGATTACAGACAAGAGCGGATTTGAGATCTCATTTGAAGCACGCGCGGATGTAAGCAATGCGGTGATTAACATAGAGGCAACCGACATCGGTACGCTTCAGCTTCAGATCGGGGCGAATGAAGATCAGGAACTGGCGGTTCGGGTTCCGGTTTTGAATACGACCAGCCTGTACATTGATGATTTAGACGTAACGAAACAGGGCGGAGGAGACCGGGGAATCGCACAGGCGGATACAGCAATCCGTATTGTATCCGCGGCGCGGTCTAAAATAGGCGCATACGAAAACCGGCTGGATTATGCGAAAAGCGGTTTGGATGCGACCGAGGAAGATATGACAAATGCGATTTCCAATTTGGCGGATGTGGATATGGCGGAGGAAATGACGACGTATACCAACTCCACGGTATTGACGCAGGCATCGATTTCCGTTCTGGCACAAGCAAATGATTTGCCGCAGCAGGTCTTATCATTACTGCAGGGCTAGTGAAAGGCAAGGTCATATGACAAAGGAACAGAAGCTCGAATTTACCAGAAAGGTGACACAGGCGAACCGAAGCGGATTGGTACTGATCAAATTTGAAATACTGTTTGCCTATTTTGACGATATCCGTGCGGCATTTGAAAAAGGGGATTTCGAAAGCATGACGGGCAGTGTGCGTCATGCAGACGCCGTATTAAAAAGTTTTGAACAAACGCTGGATTTTTCCTATGAGATTTCCCCGCGTCTTTACGCGCTCTATGATTTTCACCGCAGGCAGCTTGCAAAAGTATTAATGCGCCATTCGTTAAAAGAATTGGATCAAAGCCGCAAGATGCTGGAGTCTGTTTACCTTGCGTTTGCCGAAGCGGCAAAGCAGGATGCATCCAAACCGCTGATGCAGAATGCGCAACAGGTGTATGCAGGATATACGTATGGGAAAAACAGTTTAAATGAAAGCTATGATATGGGGACGTCAAGGGGATTTCTGGCTTAATACACCGATCATAGGCGGAAATAAAAAATAAAGTATGATTGCAGGAAAATTTTCCCTGCGTGGCGGTTACGCGGCAGGGAGGGTTTTTCTGCATTTTTGCGTCTGCTCAAATTTTTGTCAGGAATCTGCGGTTTCATAAGATTTTAGCCGGCAGAGCAGAAATTTGTAGCGCTTTTGTATCGCATTGACTTCATAGATGTAACTGTCAATCAGTTCCGGGTCCGTTGCGTTTTCAAAATTCTGGTAAGCAAGATCCAGACTTTTTTTTGTCAGCATCAGGTTATCCAGCAGATTCTGATAAGTTTCATCCGGCTTTGGTTCTTGTTTAAAAAATGGAAACAAAGGGCTACCTCACTTTCTGGTCTTTCGTTTATGCGTATTATAAGTATAGTCAAGGGCTTGGTAAAATATTCATGCCATTACAAGAAAATGATTGCAACAGGTATACATATTATGCCGTACGGCTGCATAGATTATGTAGAAAATAAATTTTGGAGCATGTATGCAAGAAAAAACAGCATTTTTGATAATGATCGGGATTTGTGCGCTTGTGCTGATGATCGGATTATTAAAACAAAAAGCCGCGCTGGCATTGAATGTATTGGTACGCATTGTCGTAGGCTGTGTCGGGATTATTTTTCTAAACGATTTTTTGCGGCAGCAGGGGATACCGGTTGCGGCGGGTTTGAATCCGCTGAATCTTTTGACAATCGGAAGCCTTGGTACAAGCGGGTTTGCGCTGATCTATGGGATTTTATTCTATAGTTTGTTGTAATTATTTACCAAATTTAAAAAAAATGGGGAAAAAGGGTAGACAAATTGAAAAAAAACACGTATAATTCGATTTACAAAATACATCTGGCAAATATCCAGATCAAAAAAGGGGGAATTGTATTGGGCGTTTGATTCTTGTCTGCCTGCTGTGCCTGTTAACAAAGGCAGCATGGATGGACATCAAAACAGCAAAAATCAGTAACCGGCTGATTGGAGCGGGATTATTACTTGGCTATATCCGCAATTTATGGGAATATGGCTGGAATGGCAGTTTTTATTTTCTATTACAGATTTCTTTACCGGTTCTATTGTTTTATCTATTATTTCTTATGCATGCGTTTGGCGCAGGCGATATCAAATTGTTTTCCGTTATAGGCAGTTGTATTGGAATAGAGGGATTATTAAAAGTTATTGTTTATTCTTTTTTTGTCGGTGCAGGAAGTTCTTATTTTGTTCTGATACGCAATCAAAATTTCTATGCTCGTATGGCTTATTTTTTTCATTATGTCAAAACATCTTTGTGTACAAAATCCATTGCAAGATATGATTACCAATCAGACGGGAAGCAGAATTTCATTCATTTTTCAGTAGCGATTTTGATCGGTTTTTTCATGTACTTAGGAGGTATGTAATTGGGAAAATTAGAGCTGGCGGTGGTCGGGGATACGCCTTATATAGAAAGGCTGGCGAAGCGGATTGGGCAAAATGCTCCGGAATACCTGGAAATTACCAGATGTTACAAGAAAGAGGAGATGTCAGATTTTTTTGCTGTACATGTGCCGGATATTCTTTTGTATGAAAAGGAAGAAGCGCTGCCGGAATCCAGATCGAATCATACAGTGGAAATTATGCTGACAGATACGGCCGGATCTGATCCAAAAACAGGTTTTGCAATATTTCGCTATCAAAACGGGGCGGAAATATTGCGGCAGGTTTTTCAAATATACGAAAAGGCAGCAAGAGAAAATCTGATTTGCTGGTGCAAAACGGCAGATCTTTCTATGACGGTATTTTATGCACTGGGCGGCTACGAGATGCAGCTTCCGTTTTCCATGGCCTATGCGGCGATTTATGGAGAAAAGGGAAAAACATTGTATATTAATTTAACCGAATTTTCAGGTATACAGGCATTTCTTGGCGAAGAGGATGGGCAAAATTTCAGTGATTTGATCTATGCGGTGCGTCAGCGGAAAGAAAAGTTTCTATTATGCTTACAGGGAATACTGCACCAGACAGAATCCTTTGATTATATCCAGTCTCCGGGATGTCCGCAGGATTTATACGAAATTCAGGCCGAAGATCTTTCCATGCTGCTGACGCTTTTAAGGGAAAAAACAAACTATGAAATGGTAGTATGGAACTGTGCAGCGATGAATCAGGCGGTAATGCGGATTATGGAGCATTGCGGCCGTGTATTTTGCCTGGTAAAAGAAAATACATTTGGAACCTACCGGAAAGAGGAATTTGCCCAATTCTTAGAAAAAGAACAGGCGAAAAAGATCAAGGATAAAGTACAGTTTATAGTTCCGCAGACAGGAACCGGAAGTTTTATACCTGGCGGGGATATCGCGGCACAGTTAAAGGACAGTACGTTTGCGAAACAGGTACGTACGCTGATTTCCTGATCGCTGCGGTTTCATTTATTAATCAAACCAAGGCAGAAAAGGGGGAGACATGACACAGGAGATGGAACAATTAAGGCAGCATATTTTAACGCAGTTGGATTTGACAAGAGAAACAGGGGACGAAGAACTCGAAAATTTGATTTATGATCAAGTAGGCAGTTACAGCAGACAGCAGGGGCTTTCTCTAAGGTGCAGGGAACAGTTTCAAAAAGAAATTTACCATTCTCTCAGAAAACTGGATGCGCTTCAGGAATTAGTAGACGATCCGGCCGTGACAGAAATTATGGTCAATGGAGCGAAGCATATATTTTTTGAAAAAGATGGGCAGATCCAGCAATGGGACAGGCAGTTTTACTCCAAAGAAAAGCTGGAAGACGTGATTCAGCAAATTGTAGCGGCTGGAAATAAAATCGTAAATGAAGCAAACCCGATTGTTGATACGAGATTAAAAGACGGCTCCCGCGTAAATATTGTACTCTGGCCGATCGCAATTGACGGTTCGGTCATAACGATCCGAAAATTTCCGGAGCATCCAATGCGTATGGAACAGCTAATAAAAATCGGGGCCATTTCCGAGGAAGCGGCGGATTGTTTAAAGCAGCTTGTGCAGTCCGGCTATAACATATTTGTATCCGGTGGGACTGGTGCCGGAAAAACCACTTTTTTAAATGCTTTGTCTGAATTTATCCCACCGCAGGAACGTTTGATTACCATTGAAGATTCTGCGGAGCTGCAGATCCAGTCCATACCAAATCTGGTACGGCTGGAAACGAGGACGGCGAATATGGAAGGGGTGCGGGAGATCACGATTCGGGATTTGATACGTACAGCGTTAAGGATGCGGCCAGACCGAATCATTGTCGGCGAGTGCAGAGGCGCGGAGGCGCTGGATATGCTGCAGGCCATGAATACCGGACATGACGGAAGCCTTAGCACCGGACATGCCAATTCCACCCAGGATATGCTAAAGCGCCTGGAAACCATGGTATTAATGGGAATGGACCTGCCTGTTTCTGCAATCCGCGGACAGATTGCTTCTGGAATAGATATTTTGGTCCATCTTGGAAGAATGAGGGACCGCACGAGAAAAGTACTGTATGTGGATGAAATCAACGGTATGAAAGACGGCGAAATACAACTGCATTCCATTTATCGGTTTGTTGAGACAAAACAGGAAAACTATAAAGGAAAAGTAACTGGAATATGGGAAAAAACAGGAGAACTGCAAAATCTGGAAAAGAAAAAACGGGCAGGATTTTAGAAAACCGGGAACACAATGCGATGGATTATAAGAAATATGCATTTTCGTGGAAAGAAAACATACGTCTTTTGGCCGAATATCTGGTTTTAAGCGGCGGTTTTGCATATTTGTTTTATCGGTCCTGGTTTGTTTTCGGAATGCTTGGGATTGGATTTCCCGCTTATCGGATGCGGAAGAAAAAACAGGCTGTAAAAAAGAGGCAGGACATTTTGTGCAGGGAATTTAAAGACAGTATTCTTTGCGCGGCGGCCTCAATGGCAGCCGGATATTCCATCGAAAATGCATTTCGGGAAGCATATGCCGAAATCCGTCTGCAGTACGGCGAACATGCATTGATGACCGATGAACTTCGCCATATCACCAATTGTTTATCCTTAAATATTCCATTGGAGGAATTGTTGTATGATTTTGCGGGACGCAGCGGGCTTGAGGATGTGCGCAGTTTTTGTGAAGTGTTTGTATTTGCAAAGCGCAGCGGTGGAGACTTTATTCAGATTATCCGTATGACGGCATCCAGAATTTCTGAGAAAAGCGAATTGATGGAGGCGATTCAGACAGAAATATCCGGGAAACGGATGGAACAGAAAATTATGAATCTGATGCCGTTATTTATCCTGCTGTATGTGGATTTGACGTTTGGGGGATATTTGGATGGTTTGTATCACAATACATTTGGAATTATGGTTATGACGGTTTGTTTGATGCTGTATCTGGCTGCATATCTTTTGTCAGAAAAAATTATGTCTATCGAAGTATAAGTGATTAAAAAAGTGCAAAACAAGTCTATTGCCGTGGATAAGTATAGAAAAACAAGTCCAGGCTGTGGATAACAAGGCATTAAACACAATAGATCACCTATGTCAAAAAGCATGCAAGGATAGAAAGCCAAATGCGGTGAGAAAAAGATTAGGCACTGAAAACATACGTAAACAGAAAGGATCGTACTAAAATCAGGAGGATAAAATGGCAGGAAAATTAGTTTCCATTGCTGTAATGACCGCCAGCCTGCTTGTACTGCTTTGGCTGTATGCGAAAAGCGCGGAAAAAAGCCAGTATAAAAATAAGAAAGATGCGGCTAAAGTACTCGCATTAACAGGATTATTGGGATTTGCGGTTTGTATGACAGACAGCGCAAAACAGCGGCTTACACTGGATGGCAGGCTGCTGCGGAATGAACCGGGCGAAGAAGCGGACAGCCAGCAGTTTCGCCTGTATGCGGACGGTGTACTGGATGATTATGCGTACACGGTTGATGTGGAACCGCAGAGATATCAAGGAGAAAAACTGGATCAATTGTTTGCTGACGCGGTCAAAGAGGCGGAACGTGCATTTATAGGGAACAATCGATCTTTGGACCATATCGATCAGGATATTTCCATTCCCAAAGATCTGCAGAATGGACAGATTCATGCAGCATGGGAATTTTCTCCGGACCATATTATTGACAGCGATGGCGAAATGCATACCGAAGAATTGGATCAGAACGGGATTTTGGTTATGGTATCCGTTACGATGACTTATTATGACGAAGTCCGGAATCATTCCTTTGGATGTATGGTATATCAGCAAAATCAAACCAGTAAAGAGCGGCTGCTTGCAGATCTGCAGGATTACTTTGAAAAAGAGCAGGAGGTCAGCAAATACAAAACGTATTTGCGTCTGCCGCTTGAATGGAATGGGAACCGGCTGCAATGGACACAGAAGCCGGAAAGTACGTATCAAATGATTCTGCTGCTGGGATTTGCGGCTTCGGTCATTGTTTACATGCAAGAGGGAATCAGAGAGCAAAAATTAGAACAGAAACGAAAAGAGAAGCTGCTTCGGCAATATCCGGAGATGGTAAGCAAAATTTCCCTGCTGCTTGGCGCCGGTATGACATTAAGCGGTGCCTGGGAACGTATTGTGCTGAACTATCAAAGACAGTTGGATCAGCAGCAGACACAAAAGACGGAAGTATATGAACAGATGATGCTTGCATATCGGGAAATGCAGGACGGTATGGGGGAATTAAAAGTGTATGAACGTTTTGGAGAACGCTGCGGAACGCCGCAATATCGAAAGCTTACAATGCTGATTATGCAAAATCTAAGGAAAGGCTCATCCGGCCTGCGGCAGACATTGGAAAAAGAAGTTACAGAAGCATTTGTACTGCGTAAGAATCATGCAAAGAAAGCGGGAGAAGAGGCCGGAACAAAAATTCTGATTCCAATGATGCTCATGCTGTGTATTGTAATGGTAATTATTCTGGTTCCGGCGTTCCTAAGTATTCAAATGTAACAGATCATTTAGCTTTTCTGGAGTTACAGTCAATTAAGTAAAACTATTACGAATTTAAGAAAGGATAGGGAAACATATGAGTAATTTTATTGATTTTTGGGAAGAAGAAGACGGCATCGGCGTAGTAGAATTAATACTGATTTTAGTAGTTCTGATTGGACTGGTATTAATTTTTAAGGACAGTTTGCGAAAACTGGTGAAAGAAATTTTTGATACCATCACAAAAGGCGCTTCTGATGTGTCAAAGACGGATTAAAGGAAGTATAACGGTCTTTATGAGTCTGCTGTTGATGGTAGTCGCTTCTTTATTGTTTACGCTGCTGGAAAGTTCCCGCTATCTTATGTTTGGAATGATGGCAGTCATCAACAGTCAGACGGTGACCGAATCGATGTTTGCGGAATATAACGTGCCTGCATTTAAAAATTATCATTTGTTTTTGATGGACAGCGGATCTGGAAGCGGAGAATTGCTGCTGTCAAAAATAAATGCGAAAATGCAGGAGTTAGGGCAGGAAAATCTAAATCCCTCGGTGAAAGGATTTGGCAGATATCAGAATTTTTTGCAGATGAATGTGACAGACAGCAGCGTGATCCGATATGAAATAGCTTCCGACCGAAATGCAGAGCCATTGCTGGCGCAGGCTGCCCAGGTTATGAAACAGGAGATCGGGGCTGATTTGCTGGAACAGGCGTACCAAAAGATCACAAATGTTGAAGATTCCTGTGAAAAAGGGGAACAGACGGACCAATATCTGGACGGGGCGTTGGATACGTTGGAACAGGCGAAAAAGGCAGAAGAAGCGAAAAAAGCAGAAGAAGCTAGAAAAGCAGAAGAAGCTGCTTTAAAAGTAAAAAGTGTACAACAAGGATTTGAAGCGGTTCGAAAGGCGCAAAGGGTCCAAAACGCAGTACAAGTTGTTTCAAAGACTGTGTGTAACGATTGGAATCCAGTAAACAAAACTGCCGTGTGCAAACGCATAAATACAGATTTTATATCGGATACGCCTGTGGAAGAAAGCAAAATAGAAATAGACCATCCGATGGAAGATGTAAAGAGCGCGAAAAGTTCCCCATTGCTTTCTCAAATTTTATCAGACGGAGAAAGTATATCAGCAAAACAGATTGAAAAAGGAGACGCGCTGGATCAGCGTACTTTGCATACCGGCAATTACGAATCTTCGGACGCTGTAAAATTATTGGATAAAATGCTGGTAATTCAATATTTAAAGAAATATACATCGAATTATCGAAATTCAGTTGCGCTACCGCATGCGTTAAAATATGAACAGGAATATATTTTATTTGGTAAATATGCGGACGAAGACAATTTAAAAAAAATGGCAGGCAGGCTGCTGTTGCTGCGGGAAGGGATTAACTTTACCTATTTAATGTCAGACAGTGTAAAAAAAGAAGAAGCACTGGTCATGGCGACAGCTATAGCAGCAGCGGCCGCGGTTCCGGTTGCTGTAAAACCAATCCAGATGGGACTTCTCGCTTCCTGGGCATACGCGGAAAGTATTGTGGAATTGCGGACGTTATTCAGCGGCGGCAAGATTGCGGCAGCAAAAACAGCGGAAAGCTGGACGGTAAGTCTGCCGGAATCTGCTGCAGTTCTTTTCCGTCCATCCGTAAAATCAAAAACGGTTTCCGGCGGATTATGTTACGAAGATTTCCTGCAGGCGTTCCTTGCTCTGGAAAGTAATTCTAAGATCGGGATTCGATTTGCAAATTTACTGGAAAAAAATCTGCGGTTGTATGCAGGATATGAACAGATTAAATTAGATTGTATGCTTACGGCGATGGAAACAAATAGCAAATACCATGCGCAACAGGCATTTTTAACATTCGTTACGATTCAGCGTTTATCCAAAAATGGGTACCAGTATGAGGAAACTTACGAATTTTCCTATCTGGGACGTGAGGACAGCAGTTAAAGAAAATGGGCCGAATCAAACGCAGGTCAGCCCGGATCGGCAGGTGGATATGGATGTGATTACGAAAAACAAAATAAACGACTCTCTCCCGGCATCTTTGTGCACCTGCCGAAAAGCTGTATTAACGATAGAGGCTGCCGCGGTATTACCATTCTTTGTATGTTTTATGGTATTTATATTGTACTTCTTTCGGATTTTACACGTACAGGCAGGAGTCGGACAGGCTTTGCAGTATGCCGGAAGAAAAACGGCGGCTTCCTATCGGGTACAGGAAGCGGAAACGAATGAAGCGGGATCAGCGGGAATGCTGAAAGCGGAACTGTATTTTCGGGAGCAGTTAAAAAAGCAGAATTGCCCGGTTCAGTATATCAAGCACGGGCGTGCGGGAATTAGTCTGCTCCAGTCAAGTTTTACGGGCAATTATATCGAATTAAAAGCAGTGTACCAAATGAAATTTCCGATTCGTCTAATTGGGGATATCCAGTATCGCGTAGTACAGGGAGTAAAGTGCAGGAAATGGACGGGATACCAGCCGGGACAGGATACAGAAGCGGAAGATGACAAATGGCTGTATTATACGGAATATGGTACCGTTTACCATGCCAGTAGGTCTTGTACGCACTTGGATTTATCAATCAAAGGAATACCGGATACGCAGGTGTCCGGCAGTAGAAATCATAGTGGAGGAAAATATCATGCCTGTGAAAAATGTGGATCTCATGTATCCGGTACCGGGATGGTGTATATCACAAATTATGGAGATCGGTATCACAGCAGTCTTACATGCAGCGGGTTAAAAAGAAGTATTTTTATGATTCGAAAATCAAAGGCGGCAGGAAAGAAAATGTGTAAAAAATGTGCAGGCGGATAACAGGGATAAAAAATGAAATTATAGAATGGAAGGAAAAGAAATGTGTAGAGAATATACAGGTGGGTAAAATAAGTGTTTTTAGTAGAAAAGAGGATGGATACGAAATGTATAAATACATGAAGAGGCTGCAGAAGGAGGGATCAGAATGCAAAATGCGGAATTAGTCAATAATCTGTCCGTGTTTGTAATGTTGGGAATATGCAGTATGGAAGACATCAAAAAGAAACGGATTCAGCTAAAGTGGCTGGCAGGTTTTGCAGCAGAAGGAATATGGATATGGTGTGTTTTAACAAAGCAGCCGGTATTGCAGATCTTAGCGGCTATGTTTCCGGGGATGTTGCTGTCATTGTTTTCTTATATCAGTCAGGGCGGGATCGGGTTTGGGGATGGATTATTGGTAATGGTAATCGGGGTGTTTCTCGGCGCAGCGGATACCATTCAGGTTTTGCTGTATGCAGTTTTTTTATCTGCATTATGGGCGCTCTTTTTGTTTGTGGTAAAGAAAAAAGGAAAAGAGCATGAAATACCATTTATTCCTTTTTTAATGGCGGCATTTATAGGTTATATCATGTTAGAATATTGTTTTTATAGAAAGTGAAGCAGACATGAATGAAAAAAAATCAGTACAAGTACAGGCGAGTTTTACGATTGAAGCGGCGTTTATTGTACCGTTGGCGCTTTTTACAATGGTCGGCGGGATTCAAATTGGATACGATTTATTTCAGCAGGCAAAGCAAGCATCCGTAATCAGTGAGGAATTGAATGAATTGGATCCGGTTCACATGGTAAGAAAAAATACATTGCTTCATGAATATGTAGAAGAACACCAATAGAGCGAGAGACAGAAAATGTCCTGAAAAAAGTTGAAAGCTTTAAAATCAATTATTTAGGGTTTGACATTATACATGATAGGAAGGGAAGTTATGGTACAAAATACGGAATATCGGCGGAATATCAATCAGAGTATTCTGATTCTTACAGTGCAAAAGGATTGCGGGAAAGACAGGGACAGTATGGAAATGTTTCGATATAATAAAATCCCATATTTTTTATGTATGCAGGCAATTGATCAGGGAAGCAGTCTGCAGTTTCATTACGATATTACGGGCAGACGGTCATTAGACCAGCTATTGGAATATAAGATTTTGGATTATGCGCTTCTTTCTAATATATTAAATTCTTTTGACCAGGCATGTATGCGGTCGTCAGATTATATGCTGAACGAACATGATATTTTGTTGGATCCGGCATATATATTTGCGGAAAGCGAATCACCGCAATTATGCTACTGTTACCTTCCGGGAAATGAAACAGATATTTGCGTACAGTTTAAGCGGTTTATGGAATATCTGCTGCAGCGTTTGGACCATAAGGACAAACGGGCGGTACAGTTTGCTTATGGAGTATATGAGCATGTTGCTGAAGAAAAAAAAGCACTGCATACGGTGCTTGCCGAATTTACAGCAGGAAACATGGCATTCGATTTTGTATCTGTAAAGCAAAAGTCTTTTGTACCGGATCAGCAGGATACGCCGGAAAAAAAAGAAATAAAAGAAATATATGAAGAAACCGCTGGAACTGGTCCAATTCAAATTCATCCGCCGTATGCAAAAAACGGATATGGAAACAATGAAGACCAGGAAAGGGAAGATATTTTAGCAAACAGGCAAACGGAAGACTGCCCGGTTCAAGCGTATGGACAAACGGAAGACTGTTCCATTTGTTTGCGCAGGCAAACGGATGCAGCTACGCAGGTAAACAGTCAAATGTCCGCAGAATCCATATTTGAGGATCAAATGGAAAAAAAGAAAGCAGAGAAAGCAAAGAAAACAGCACATCGATCCAAAACGCGGCAGAAAGAACAAAAAGAATCCGCGCAAAAGCATACAGGAGAAAAACTGAAAGATTTTATTCGAAAGAAACTATACACAGACAGCGTACGCCGCCAGGAAGAGGAAATTTTATTTGAAGAAGAACGGGAAGAAGAAACAGGGATCCGCAATCCAACCGTTTGTTTAATGCCGGCCCAAAACGGCATTCACAAACAATTTATTTATCAGGGGGCAGACCGAACAAGAGATTTTCCATGTACAAAAGGAAAAAAGATCGTAGGCAGCAGTGAAGCGGAAAGCAATATTTGTATCGCGCTGCCTTTGATCAGCCGTGTACACGCTATGATAGACGTCGATGATACAGGTACTTATTTGGAAGATCTTAATTCAAAGAACGGAACACAGGTAAATGGGGAATTGCTGCAGTACCGGGAACGCCGTTTACTCAAAAAAGGGGATATCGTGAGTTTTGCTGGGGAAAATTATCGGTTTTCGTAAGTTTTGCAACTTTTTTCTTATTGCAAGGTTGGCATTGACAGTAGGAAGAGTAAGTGTTATATTTTTTCAAATACAGGCAGTTTGTATAAAGATAGGAAAGGGTCTGGCATTTTGGAAAATATCGTACGCAATAAGATCTGTTATCAGGAAGATGGAACAAAACGTGCTGTCGTTAGTATTGTAATTATAATTATAAATGTGCTGGTATGGTCTGTACTGGAATTATTTGGTGATACGTTAAGTGGGAGCTATATTGCCCAGCATGGAGGAATGCATCCGGATTTAATCATAGACTGCGGGGAATGGTATCGTTTAGTGACCGCTATGTTTATTCATTTTGGGGCGCCGCATCTTGCAAACAACATGATTCTTTTGGCTGCGGCTGGCGGTAGGCTGGAACGGGCAGTTGGCGGTTTTAAGTATTTGCTGATCTATTTGGGTGCTGGATTGGCCGGCAATGTACTATCGCTTTTCATTATGGTACAAGAAAGAGATTATGCGGTTTGTGCAGGGGCATCTGGTGCGGTGTTTGGAATCATTGGTGCACTGATCTGGGCAGCGATTCGCTGCAGAGGAAAGATCGAGGGATTGACAGCAAAAGGGTTGATCTTTATGGCGGTACTTTGCCTGTATAGCGGAATTACCACCGAGGGCGTGGATAATTGGGCGCATGCTGGCGGAGCGGCTGGCGGATTTTTCCTGTGCATGCTTTTATATAGAAAGCCGCGGATGCTTGAAATTCTCTGAAAAAGCTTATATACTATGTACAACAGAAGAATCATGCTCAAAAATATAGTTGAGAGGTAAATGATAATTATGAAGATAAATATTTATTATGGAGGAAGAGGCGTACTAGATGATCCGACTTTGTATGTAATTGATAAAATGCAGAAAGTATTGGAGGAGCTGCGTGTAACGGTAGACCGGTATAACCTATATGAACAGAAAAATAATATTACGACCCTGCCCCAGACAATCAAAGAGGCAGACGGAATCATTCTTGCGACTACGGTAGAATGGCTTGGGATCGGCGGCTATATGCAGCAATTTTTGGATTGCTGCTGGTTGTATGGCGATAAAGAAAAAATAAGCAAGACGTATATGCAGCCGGTTGTCATGTCTACCACCTATGGTGAAAGGGAAGGGGAAATTTCGCTTGCAAGTGCATGGGAGATTTTAGGAGGGCTTCCATGCGGCGGTTTGTGCGGCTATGTGGCGGATTTGCTGACGTTTGAAATGAACCGGGATTATTCATTAATCATTGAAAAGAAAGCGGAAAATCTGTACCGTACGATTTCTCAAAAGATGAAAAGCCTGCCTACCAGCAACCAAGTAGTAACAAAGACCGTACTTCGAACAAAGGATCTTGGACTCACGCCGCAGGAAAGTGAGCAGTTGTCAAAATACGTGTCCGACGATACGTATGTGAAGAAGCAAAAAGAAGATATTGAAGAATTAGCGAATAAGTTTAAAGGATTATTAGATCGGGATAAAGTGGAAGAGGTGGAGGAATCCCTGCCGTATATTGCGGATTTTGAGTCTAGTTTTAATCCGCATCAGGAATTTAAAGCAAAATATCTCTTTATTATTGAAGGGATTAAAAAGCCGCTGATTATTGAAGTGGAACCGGCTCATCTTCAATGCAGTTATGGCAAACAAGACGGGGTGGATGTCTATGCAAAAATGACGCCGGACGTTTTGGAACGTATTATAGCTGGAAAAATGACATTTCAGAGGGCATTTATGACAGGGGAATTAACTGCGAAAGGTAATTTTAAGACTTTGCGGATGTTAGATGATATTTTTAATTTCGGATAGGACATTGACGAGTCATGAAATGGGGTTAAATTGAATCGGATCTGCTTTCACTGTTATGTAAATAGAACAGTGAAAGCGAAAACATTACTTGGCTACAGGAATGCAGATCGTAAATGTACATCCTTTTCCCGGATGGTTTTTAAGCAAAAGCGTGCCGCCATGATATTCAATAATTTGTTTTGTAATGGCAAGGCCAAGTCCGGTGCCCTGTTTTTTTGTTGTGGTAAATAAATCAAAGACTTTATCTTCCAAATCAGCAGGAATACCAGTTCCACTGTCAGCAATGATCATCCGAACAAGGGATGGTTCTGATTCTGTCGTTATGGTAATGGATGCCGAATCAGCTTCCGCTGCGTTTTTAATCAAATTTAAAATGGCCTGTCTTAATTTTGTAACATCTCCGGAAATATTTGGAAGATTGTCACATAAATGAAACGTAAAATCAATATTTGGAAATGTATCCTGTACCGTTTTGCAAGTATCCTGCAGGATTGAATGCAAGTCAACTGGCTCTTTTCGAGATTGTGTCAGATTGCCTGCATAGGAGATTTCCAAAACAATATTTTTCAGATATGTAATTTCCTGGCAAATATTATTCCAGTATGACTCGGACTGCAGTTGCGGGCATTTTTTGTTTAACAACTGCATGGAACTGTTGATTAAAGTTGCGGAATTTTTGATTTCGTGTAAAATACGTTGGTAATCTAAAGTATTCATAAGATATCCCTCCTTGATTTCTTATTGTAAATTCTAGCATTTTTTGATTTTTGTTACAATGACAATGATGGGATATAGTAAAAAATTATAAATGTAATAAGGAGAAAAAACATGAGAGACGACAATTGTATTTTTTGCAAAATTATTTGCGGAGACATTCCATCCAGGACAATCTATGAAGATGCGGATTTTAAAGTGATCCTGGATGCGAGTCCGGCTTCCAAAGGACATGCACTGATCCTGCCGAAAGAACATTGTGCAAATGTATATGAAATTAGTGAGGATTTACTTGCAAAAGCGGCAAAATTGGCCAAAAAGCTGGCAGCCCATATGTCGGAAGTGCTGGCGTGTGATGGAATCAACCTGTTGCAGAATAACGGCGAAGTTGCGGGGCAGACCGTGTTCCATTTTCATATGCACCTGATACCAAGATATAAGCATATGAAAAATAACGATCTTCTGGTTTGGACACATGAGGAGTTTACCGATGAAGAACAGGATCAGATTTGCGGGAAGCTGCAAATGAAAGAATAACCATTTGCGGGCATGCGTCCTCCCGGATTACGGAAACAAGTGTATGGGAGGACGCAGCATGACGCATACTATTTTGCAGTTTCTTCTATTAAAGATATGATTTTATCTATGGAATCCATCATGGTACTTTGTTTCATGGCATTGACATAACGTTCCCGGTTTTTATATGTTTCGAGGATCATTTTAAAAAGCTTATCCGGATTGATAATTTCTTCTTCAATTACAACACTATAGCCTTGTTTTTCAAAAGAATGTGCGTTTAATAACTGGTCGCCGCGGCTTGCGTTGGCAGACAGCGGGATTAATATATTTGGCTTGTGCAGTGCAAGCAGTTCGCAAATAGAATTTGCGCCCGCCCGTGAAATTACAAGGTCTGAAAGTGCAAAAATATCATTTAGTTCGGTTCCGATATATTCAAACTGTTTGTATCCTTTTGTTTTTCGCAAAGACTCTTCCAATTTACCTTTGCCGCACATATGTATGATCTGAAATGTCTTTAGCAATTCCGGCAGCAGTCCGCGGATCGTATCATTGATAAATTTGGAACCGCTGCTTCCGCCGATAATAAACAGAACCGGCTTATCTTTGTGAAAGCCGCAGAGTTTGCGGGCATTTTCTTTATTTCCGGATAACAGCTCACTGCGGATCGGAGATCCGGTAAGAACCGCTTTTCCTTCCGGGAGATATTTCAAAGTTTCTGGAAAATTGCAGCATACTTTGGCAGCATACGGAATGGCAATTTTATTTGCCAGGCCCGGCGTCATGTCAGATTCATGAATAATAGAAGGAACATGACAAAATTTGGCGGCAAGTATTACTGGAACGGATACAAATCCGCCTTTGGAAAATATGATATCCGGTTTCAGTTTTCGTATCAGGCGGTAAGACTGTCCCAGTCCTTTTATGACTTTAAATGGGTCAGAAAAATTTTTCATGTCAAAATATCTGCGTAATTTTCCGGAAGAAATAGAATAATAGGGTATATGCTGTTCTTCCATCAAACGTTTTTCAATTCCATCGTAGGAGCCGATATATGATATTTCAAAACCAGCTTTCTTTAGATGTGGAAGCAGGGCGATATTTGGTGTTACATGTCCGGCTGTCCCTCCGCCGGTTAAAATAATTTTTTTCATTTGAAAATCCTTCCTTTTAAAAACCGATCTCATCTTATTATTGAGCGAAATACAATAAAAGTCAAATAATTATTTCTTTATTTTATGCCGAAATGAAAAAAATAGACATTTTAGCAAAAAAGAGTCCTATACTGTAATCCTATCAAGAAAACAAGTTTACACTTTGGCAATAGTTATCATTTAAATAAAAAAAAATAACAAATAAAGCTTGTAAAACAAATAGAAAAGAATACAATAAAGATAGAGATTGTAGTTATATATAGGCAGTAAAGGAAAACGGCCTGTATTTTTTTACTCATGATTAAGGAGGTACAAATGGATGCGAGATTATTCCGATATTTATTTGAAAATACGTCTCATGCGATTGTGATGACTGGATGTACGTGGGATAAGGAAGCGAATCAGCAGATCCGTTATGCTTATTCCTGCGAAACAAAGCATAGCAATTGGAGGGTCAGCCGCAGGAAAAAAGCAAAAGAGATCTTATATAGTGATGGGCCGATTGATTTGTTTGTGATGGGTTCTTTTTCCATTGCGGACATTGAGCGGTTAATATACGCGATTCGTTATGGAAAGACAGATACGGTGATTCTTCCATATGTGCCGCCGATTCAAAGATTTATGCTGCTGCAGGACATTGCTTTACGCGGAATGGGTGAATATCATTCCGACGTTGCGGAATTTATACGTGCTCCGTATTTATATCTGGTTAATTCTTCCGTCAGAAAATTCTATTTTATATATGGAAATGGAAAAATTTATCAAAGAAAAGAGAAAACCTGGTACCCGGAACATCAGTTTGAATGTCAGGATGAAGTTATTTTGAATATGATTGAAGAATTGGAAGGATACCGGATACCCGTTGTAAAAGCTGGATATATAATTGATAACAGAATGCTTTTTTATTTTGGATACTATGGTGTGAATTTGCATTTGATTACAAAATTTGTCAAACAATATCTAAAAGAAGGGCCGATTGAAAAATTTGATGAAAGACGTTTGCAAAAAATGCTGTTGTTATGCAAAAATGAATTTGGCGATCCGGGAATGGATTCACTGACTATGTTTTGCAGCCCTATAGAAGTAATCGCAACAAAAACGGATTGTGTATTTAACGCGATTGTGATAGACAAAGAAGATTTTTGCCACGCCAATATTGAAAGTGACGAGGGAAGATGTTCTTTGAAATGTATGCTGTACAATGACTATGATGTCTGCCACTGTCACAGGACGGAAGAAGCGGAGCTGCGCGCGGGAGTACTTTTATTGGGAAACGTAAATTTAAATAAATATATGACAGAACTAAAACAGCGGTATCATGTTATCAATGACCAGATTCGAGCCATCACATTGCCCAACTGCGGGAACAAGAATAACTGGAATAGTGAATTGATGGAATTCGATGTGAGAAAAAACGCGGTTTTTTGGATCTGTCCGCTGCAGTCGCAGACACCGGACAAGGTACTCAGGGAGATTAAGAGTAAAAATGCGCGTTACCGTATTATCGGATTAAATGAAAATTACGGAAGCTGTTTCAATGGCTTTCTTACAGAAAAATTATAAACAAACAAGCTATTTTTACACGCACTCTTCGACAGTATCCGCATAGGTGTTTCTTTATAATTACCTTGTGTTCAAAAATATAGCGGAAAGGAAGATAGGAGGTATGTTAGAGCAAATTTTAGAGCAAATTTTGGCACAAGTAATCCCAAATTTACAACTGATAACGGCTGCGCTGATTTTTGTAGTGGCGGCTTTGGAATTAATACATATCGGCCAGACAAGCCGGATTAACCGAAAGCTGAGTCGGGCGGGCCGTTGGCTGCAGCGGTATTTGAACACAGTATTGAGCGAAAGCACACAGGAACCGGAGCAGGAGGAAGAAGAGATTCCGCTGAGTGCAAGAATACGGGAGGAAGATGCGCAGCTTGAAGTCGCTGAAGTACCAAGAAGTACACAGGAGGAACAAATGCGCGTATCGTTGGAGCGCAAGAAGCTGCGAAAGGACGAAGAACTATTAGACAGCGTACTGCAGGAGATTTTTGACTAAAACGGTTTCGGCGAAAAGGTATGCAAAAATAGTTAAAATTTACATATTAGCTTGCGAATTATGCTTCATTTTGTTAAAATAAACATAGTTATTATACGAAACAGTTTTTGGGATAAACTGTATACTATATTAGAATAAGGAGAGTTGAAAACATGAGCAAAGTTACATTTGATTATTCAAAGGCATCTGGATTTGTCAGTGAAGAAGAAGTGGGGTATATGAGCAAGCTGGTAGATGATGCTAAACAGCTTTTGGTTTCGAAAAGCGGTGCCGGAAATGATTTTCTTGGGTGGATTGATTTACCGGTTGATTATGACAAAGAAGAATTTGCGCGTATTCAGACAGCAGCGCAGCGGATCCAGTCGGATTCCGAGGTATTGGTTGTAATCGGTATCGGCGGTTCTTATCTTGGCGCAAGGGCAGCAATTGAGTTTTTAAGACACGGGTTTTACAATAATATTTCAAAAGAATTGCGCAAAACTCCTGAAATTTATTATGTTGGCAACAGTATCAGCGGCTCGTATGTACAAGGGCTGATCGATGTAATTGGAGATCGGGATTTCTCAGTTAATATTATTTCGAAATCGGGGACGACGACAGAGCCGGCGATTGCTTTTCGTGTGTTTAAAGAAATGCTTGAGAAAAAGTACGGGAAAGCGGATGCCGCAAAAAGGATTTACGCGACGACAGATAAAGCGCGCGGTGCATTAAAGAATCTTGCAACGGAAGAAGGGTATGAAACCTTTGTTGTTCCGGATGACGTAGGTGGACGGTTTTCTGTATTAACGGCAGTAGGGCTGCTTCCGATTGCGGTCAGCGGTGCGGATATCGCCAAATTAATGGAAGGGGCGGCGGAAGGAAGAAAGCTGGCTCTGGAAAACAAATTTGAAGAAAACGATGCCCTGCAGTATGCGGCTTTGCGCAATATCCTGCATAGAAAAGGAAAGGCAGTGGAAGTATTGGCCAATTATGAGCCAAGTCTTCATTATGTATCGGAATGGTGGAAACAACTTTATGGAGAATCCGAAGGCAAAGACCAAAAAGGTATTTTCCCGGCTTCGGTTGATCTTACGACAGATCTGCATTCCATGGGGCAGTTTATCCAGGACGGTTCCAGAGTTATGTTTGAGACGGTCTTAAATGTAGAAGCATCCCGAGGCCATATTGAAATAAAAGAAGAACCAGTGGATTTGGACGGTTTGAATTATCTGGCAGGAAAAGATATGGATTTTGTCAATAAGAGTGCCATGAATGGAACAATTTTAGCTCATACAGACGGAAATGTGCCGAACCTTATGGTAAAGATACCGGAACAAAATGAATTTTATCTTGGCCAGTTAATGTACTTCTTTGAGTTTGCCTGCGGAATCAGCGGTTATTTGTTAGGTGTTAATCCATTTAACCAGCCGGGTGTGGAAAGCTATAAAAAGAATATGTTTGCGCTTTTAGGAAAACCAGGCTATGAAGCGGAAAAAGAAGCACTATTAAAAAGATTGTAAAAGTTACAAAAGTTTTGACGTATCGTCATTCAAGCAGTAAAAGAGAGCCAATTATTTGATTGGTTCTCTTTTTTTGTTTATCTGATAACCTCCAAACCGCAGTAAAAACAAGGTTTTTCAAAAAAATTTAAAAAAAAGAAAAAATAAATTTGACAAAATTGTTACAAAGTGATAGAATGCATTCGTAACAAAGTTGTAACAACTTGAAAGAAAACAGATAAAATAGAAAAGAAATGTAAAGAAAAGATAAAATCTTATTTATGAAAAACGGAGGTTTATTATTATGCGAGGAAACAAGAAACTGATACAGCGGATTTCGAAAGTAGGTGCTACAGGGATTCTGGCATGTGCAGTTAGCTTTTCCCTACCACAGATAATGCAGACCGAAGATCTATCACAGATGAACACATATGGAATATCAGGCAGCGTATTTGAACTGGGTGAGGGGGATCTGTTCAGTAAGATGCTTTCAAAGGCAGTTACTTTCGGACGGGACGGAATGATCACGGTAGAAGCTGCTGCCAGGGATAATTCAAAATTATATTCAGACGGAAAAATTGTAAAAATTCAGGGCAGTACGCAGGCGGATGATGAATCAGCGGACGAAGACCTTGCTACGATTGCAGACGATGAAGAAAAAGATTCACAGGAAGATGTAAAGGCAAAAGCGAATAATATCAAAGAAAAATCCAGAACTGCAGCAGCAGACGAAGCATCTGAATCTAAAAGTGAAAATCAGGATGCTGTTCAAAAAAAAGCGGCAGGTACAAAGGCTTCCGCAAAAGCAGCAACCAAGCAGGTTTCAAATGAAGCCGAAACGAAAACAAGTAAAAAAGTGAATGAAAAAACAAAAGCAGCTACAGAGAAAGAAAATCAGAAAGTTGAAACGAATAAAACCAGTGTAAAAGAAGCAAAAGCTGCTGCAAATAAAAAGACCAGTGCGAAAGCAGAAAACTCTGCGAAAGCAAAATCAGCTTCTAAAACAGAAGCAAAGACAGCAAAACAGGACAGCGTGTCCAAAAAGTGGAAAAACAAATTGATGGCGGATGTGGATGACCGTTTAAATATCCGCAAAGCGTCCAGTGAAGATTCTGAGATTGTCGGCAGACTGCGCAAAGGCGACGTTGCCAAGGTACTGAAAAAAGGAAAAGAATGGACGAAAATTACATCAGGCTCTGTGACAGGCTATGTAAAGAATGAGTACTGCGTATATGGGGCAAAAGCCTATAAGCTGGCCAAAAAGGTATGTAATACTTATGCAACGGTAAACACAGACGGTCTGCGTATCAGAAAAAAACCAAGCGAGAAAGCTACGATTCTGGACGCGGCCTATAAGGGAGACCAGCTTCCGGTCCATACAAAAAAACAGGAAAAAGACGGTTGGGTTGTTGTACGGATCGATGATATGGATGGATATGTTTCGGAAGAATATGTAAATGTGGCGCTTGGAACAGGCGTGGCACTTTCTATGGAAGAAGAAATGAAGCAGATTGCTGCAGAGGAGCAGGCAAGGAAAGAAGCAGAGCAGGCTGCGGCACAAAGTGCGGCAGCAAATACGGTCAGTGCTTCTTCATCCAGTGCGGTTTCAACCAACAGTTCGCTGCAGGCGGCTTCCAGTGACCTGACTTTGCTGTCTGCCATTATATTTTGTGAAGCAGGCGGAGAAAGCTATGCCGGACAGGTAGCGGTTGGCGCGGTTGTCATGAACCGTGTAAACAGCGGATCTTTCCCAAATTCTATTTCAGGTGTTGTTTATGAAAGCGGGCAGTTTTCGCCGGTAGCGAATGGTTCTCTGTCAAGGGCGCTTTCAAACGGCAGTTACCAGCATTGTATGTCTGCGGCCAGGGAAGCGCTTGCAGGAAACGACAATACAGGGGGCGCAAAATTTTTCCATCGCGTGAATGGAGATGCCGGCCTTGTGATCGGAAACCATGTCTTTTATTAAAATATTGTGTATCAAAGGACCGCTATATGCAAATATAGTGGTCTTTTTTGTAGAGAATCAGCGACTTTCCGTGTTTTCATGGTTGTAAATTGAGATTAATTATAGTATGATAGAGGAAATTTAGAGATTTGTTATAAGAAAAATCAAGGAGGAGCAAAGAATGGTAGGAATGATAATTGCCGTTGTTCTCATAGTGTTTGCTATGCTGATCGTGGTATCCTGCATCAAAATCGTACCGCAGGCACATGCGGTGGTTGTAGAACGGCTTGGCGGATACCTTGGCACATGGGGCGTTGGCATACACATAAAAGCACCGTTTATCGATCGGATTGCAAAAAGAGTCCTGTTGAAAGAACAGGTAGTGGATTTTCCGCCGCAGCCGGTCATTACAAAGGATAATGTTACCATGCAGATTGATACGGTTGTTTATTTTCAAATTACCGATCCAAAATTATTTGCTTATGGTGTGGAAAATCCCATTATGGCGATTGAGAATCTGACGGCGACGACACTGCGTAACATTATTGGTGATTTGGAACTGGACGAAACACTGACTTCCAGGGAAACGATTAATACAAAAATGAGGGCCTCCCTGGATGTTGCAACGGATCCGTGGGGGATCAAAGTCAACCGTGTGGAACTGAAAAATATTATCCCGCCGCAGGCCATCCAGGATGCAATGGAAAAGCAGATGAAAGCGGAAAGAGAACGGCGGGAAGCGATTTTAAAAGCAGAGGGAGAGAAAAAATCCACAATCCTGGTTGCGGAAGGAAAAAAAGAATCGGCAATTTTGGATGCGGAAGCGGAAAAGCAAGCGGCGATCCTGCGTGCAGAAGCACATAAAGAGGCTATGATCCGCGAAGCGGAAGGCCAGGCGGAAGCCATTTTGAAAATTCAGCAGGCAAATGCCGACGGGCTGCGGTTTTTAAAAGAGGCGGCGCCGGACGCGGCAGTATTGCAGTTGAAAAGCCTGGAAGCGTTTACCAAGGCTGCTGACGGAAAGGCTACAAAAATTATTATTCCATCGGAAATCCAGAGTGTAGCCGGACTGGCAAAGTCTATCGCTGAAGTGGCAGCGGATAAAAGCGGATGCTGACAAAGGACGGCTCTTGCAGGAGATCAAATAAATAGGACTTTTACGCGGATATATGGAACCTGCTGCCGTTTAAAAATGGCGGCGGCCGATTTTCATAAGCGTTGTCACATTCAGCGGTTAGGAACTGTAAAGAAAGTTAGATTATTTCTTTACAGTCCCTTAGGATCCCGGTTCTATCTATATGCTTAATGTGGCAGCTTTTTTATTGATTTTTGGGATATACGCATAAAAATCGGACGATTGAAAACAGTTAAATAGAGAAAGGAAACATGGAGATGAATTTACAGGGAAGAAATTTTTTAAAGTTAATCGATTATACACCGGATGAGATTCGGAATCTTATAGATCTTTCCGCGCAGTTAAAGGAAAAAAAGAAAAAAGGAATTGCGCATGATGAATTAAAAGGCAGGAATATTGCCTTGATTTTTGAAAAGACAAGTACCCGAACACGCTGTGCGTTTGAAGTGGCTGCGCATGACCTTGGGATGCATGTGACGTATTTGGATCCCTCCGGTTCACAAATTGGAAAAAAAGAAAGTATTGCGGATACGGCGCGGGTGCTTGGCAGGATATTTGACGGAATCGAATACCGGGGATTTGGACAGGAAATTGTAGAAGAACTCGCAAAGTACGCGGGAGTTCCGGTGTGGAATGGGCTGACGAATGAGTTTCATCCGACACAGATGATTGCGGACATGCTCACGATCAAAGAAAAATTTGGAACTCTCAAAGGGATAAAGCTTGTATTTATGGGGGATGCACGCTATAATATGGGCAATTCACTGATGGTTGTGTGTGCAAAGCTCGGCATGCATTTTACGGCTTGTACGAATAAAAAGTATTTTCCGGATGAAAAGCTTGTTGCATACTGCAGGGAAACCGCGGCGCAGACAGGCGCATCCATTACACTTACAGAAGATGTCGGATCGGCGACCGCGGACGCGGATGTGATTTATACCGATGTGTGGGTGTCGATGGGTGAATCGGAAGAAGTATGGGCGGAACGCATCCGGGATTTAAAACCATATCAGGTGAACGCACAGGCATTGTCGGGTGCCAAAGACCATGCGGTTTTTATGCATTGTCTGCCGGCGTTTCACGATTTGAAAACTACAATTGGTAAGGAGGTGTATGAAAAATTCGGCTTAGAGGAATTAGAAGTTACAGATGAGGTATTTGAGGGAAGCCAGTCAGTGGTATTTGACGAGGCAGAAAACCGTATGCATAGTATAAAAGCAATTATGTATGCTACTATGCCGCGATAACAGATCCGCAGCTTGTAACTGCTTGATAGGAACCGCATATTCGATGATTCAGGGCATAGCCTGCCATAGATTAGAACATGTGCGGGTGCATAGGGAAAGGAGATTTTGTCTGGATGTACGGGCAGATGTTTTAGAATATGCATGATGAGGGCTCACAAGAAATGGGGTAATTATTATGAAAGCAGAAATACTAGCAGCACTCAGGGAATCAGATGGATACGTGTCGGGACAGGATTTATGTGAAAAATTCGGTGTTTCGCGCACGGCAATATGGAAAGCAGTTAACCAGTTAAAGCAGACGGGATATGAGATTGAAGCAGTACAGAACCGTGGATATCATATTGTATCTACGCCGGATATTTTAAGTGAGAATGAATTAAGGAGTATTCGTAAGACACAATGGCTGGGGAAAAAGATTTATTATGAGCCAGTTATGGGTTCTACGAATACGCGGGCAATGCAGCTTGCAGAAGAAGGGGCGCCGCATGGTACGCTGGTCGTGACGGACAGGCAGGACAATGGGCGCGGGCGCCGCGGCAGAAAATGGGAAACACCGCCGGGAACAGCGATTGCAATGACATTTCTGCTTCGGCCGAAAATCAGGCCAAATAACGCTTCTATGCTCACAATCGTTGCAGCCATGGCAGTAGTAAGAGGGATTGAGGATGAAACGGGATTAAAAGTTGGAATCAAATGGCCGAATGATATTATTATAAACAGTAAAAAAGTCAGCGGCATACTGACAGAAATGAGCGCACAGATTGATTATGTCAATCATATTGTAATTGGAATTGGGATTAATGTACAGACAGAAGATTTTCCAGAAGAACTTCGTGATATCGCGACTTCATTGTATTTGGAATTGGGGAGAAAAATCAACCGCGCAGCATTGATTGAAAAAATTTGTGAATATTTTGAAACATATTTTCGTATTTTTCTACAGACTGAGGATTTATCGTTGATTGTACAGCAGTATAATTCTTATTTGGTTAATATGGACCGGCCGGTTCGGGTAATGGATGCCAAAGAACCGTATGACGGCAAGGCGCGCGGCATTACGGCAAGAGGAGAATTGCTTGTGGATACATGGGAATCCAGAAAATTGGTATCATCAGGAGAAGTTTCTGTCCGGGGAATTTATGGTTACGTATAGCATGTTCGTATATGATATCAAAAATGGCAGGAAACGTATAAATAGTAAATGGAAAGAAACAGTCATATAGGTGAAACAAAATGGATCAGGGCGAAGTTGTATTATGCGGTTCCAGTGCATATACAAGAAAATTTTATTTGAACGAAGATTTTGAAAATCTGCCGGAGCAGATCAAAGATGATTTGAAAATATTATGTGTATTGTATACGGAAGACGTAGGCGGCACCTTGCAGCTCGTATTTGATGAGGATGGAAATTTAAACTTTCGTACGGAATGTAAAGCAGACGATTATACGTATGACGAGATTGGAAGCGTGTTAAAAATAAAGCAGCTTCAGCAGACCAGACAGGAATTGTTGGAAGCATTGGAAATATTTTATAAAGTATTTTTTTTGGGTGAACAATACGAGGAGGGCTAGGAAATGCTGTTGGTAATGGATGTAGGTAATACAAATATCACGTTGGGCGTATTTGACGGAAAGGTGTTGGAGGCTACGTTTCGTATGACGACAAAAATTCCGCGTACGTCTGACGAATATGGAATTGTCGTACGCGATTTACTGCAGCACAACCAAATTGCATGCAGCGATATACAGGCGGTCGTTATGTCGTCCGTTGTACCGGATGTCATGCATTCACTGACGAGTGCGATTATTAAATACATCCAGATAACGCCGATTGTTGTTGCGCCTGGCATTAAAACAGGGATCCGTATCGCAACGGAAAATCCAAGGCAGCTTGGAGCGGACCGTATCGTGGATGCGGTAGGCGCATATGAGCTTTATGGCGGGCCGGTTCTGGTCATAGATTACGGAACCGCCACGACCTATGATCTCGTGGATGGGTCCGGGGCATTTGTAGCCGGCGTGACAGCCCCTGGGATTCGCACTTCTGCAAAAGCCATGTGGGAAGAAGCGGCAAAGCTTCCGGAAATAGAAATCCGCAAACCCAAAAGTATTCTTGCCCAGGAAACGATCAGCAGCATGCAGGCAGGGCTTGTGTATGGGCAAATTGGACAGAGTGAATATATTATCCAGCATATGAAAAAAGAATCTGCCTATGAAAATATAAAAGTCGTTGCAACCGGAGGATTGGGAAAACTCATTGCATCGGAAACAACATACATTGATATTTATGACCCAAACCTGACATTGCAGGGCATGCGGCTCATATATGAAAAACAAAAATAAGGATTATGGAATGAAACAGTTAAAAATCGGAAACGTTACGTTAAAAAATTGTTTGATTCTAGGCCCAATGGCAGGTGTGACAGACCTGCCATTTCGTCTGCTCTGTATGGAACAGGGGGCCGGCCTGGCCTGTATGGAAATGGTCAGCGCCAAAGGAATCTTATACCGCAACAAAAATACGGAAGCACTCCTGCAAATCGACGAACGGGAGCATCCGGTTTCCCTGCAGCTATTCGGGGCTGATCCGGATATTTTGTCCGAAATGGCGAAAAAAATAGAGGACAGGCCGTTTGACATTCTGGATCTGAACATGGGCTGTCCGGTTCCAAAGGTCGTTCATAACGGCGAAGGGTCCGCACTGATGAAGCAGCCGCTGTTAGCGGGCAAAATTATCGAAAAGACCGTACGGGCAATAAAAAAACCAGTGACTGTCAAAATACGGAAAGGATTTGATGCGGAACATGTAAACGCCGTAGAAATGGCCCATATTGCGCAAGAATCCGGTGCGGCCGCGATTGCCGTGCATGGCAGGACCAGAGAACAGTATTATGCGGGTACGGCAGATTGGGACATTATCCGCCAAGTGAAGCAAGCAGTGTCGATCCCTGTGATCGGAAACGGAGATATCCGTACGGCACAGGATGTGGTTCGAATGGAAGAACAGACGGGCTGCGACGGATTTATGATTGCGCGGGGTGCGCAGGGCAATCCGTGGATCTTCTCACAAATCGCGGCTTGTCTTACGACAGGACAAATAGAAACGCCGTCCCCGCGGGAAGTCGCGGCAACGATTCTGCGTCATGCCAGGATGCAGATTGCGTATAAAGGGGATTATGTGGGAATGCGTGAAATGCGCAAGCACGCGTCGTGGTATACGAGCGGGTATCCGCATGCCAGTAAGCTGCGCAGGGAAATGAACGGCATTGAGAGCTATGAGCAATTACAGGAATTAATGGAATATTTTTCTCAAAATACAGGAATGAAAGAGACGGGATCCAGCATATAATTTGAAATAAACAGGCAGGCGGCATATGGCAAAACATCGAATGCGCGGATGGATCCCGCGCCTGTTCCGAAAACGGCGAAAAGATCGGACGGAAACAAAACCCACGATGACGGCTTGTGTTCTGGCAAAAAAATTTTCCCCTCTGACATACCAAAATCCCTGTATCTGTTATATGCAGTCCATTTTAAATCAGGTAATGAGAAACCGGAATCTTACCTATCAAAATCTGGAACTGATCCTTATTGACGCACAGCAGGAAGCGGATGACGAAGATATTGAGGAAATCCTTTGGCAGATCTGCGGCAGGCTGAACTATCTGCTTCTTGTAACAGACAGGCCGTATCATTATGAGGCTTTTATCTGTGAAATGTTTGAACAGACCGGCTTGATTGTCCAGCAGGTTCCAAAATCACAGCGAAATCGTGCGCGGGGAAACCTGATTCTGGATTTTGAGCGAAGCGAAAACAACGATCCGGGTACTTTCATGCGTACAGATGCCATTTATCTGCCAATTTATAAAAAACAATGGGAAATAGCCGAAAACCTTGACATTACGGTACCTGTTGGGTATAATACTTTGGTTGTGGAGAGCCTTTATCTGCCACGGCCGGAAGAAAGATTAAAAAATCATAAGATAGATCGGTTGGATCGGGAATTTAGGAAGGGTTGAAAACAGGATGGAGAAGAAAAATATTTTAACTTACGAAGGCTTACAGAAGCTGGAAAACGAATTGCAGGATTTAAAACTTGTAAAACGAAAAGAAATTGCGGAAAAAATTAAGGAAGCCAGAGAACAGGGCGATTTATCCGAAAACGCGGAATACGATGCGGCAAAAGATGAACAGCGTGATATCGAAGCCCGGATTGAGGAACTGGAAAAAATTCTGAAAAACGCGGAAGTCGTAGTAGAAGAAGAAGTCGACCTGGATAAAATCAATGTAGGCTGCCAGGTAAGAATATTGGATTGTGAATTTGAGGAAGAATTGGAATATAAGATTGTAGGCTCAACAGAAGCCAACAGCTTAAAGGGAAAAATATCCAATGAATCACCGGTTGGACGTGCGCTGCTCGGCCATAAAATCGGCGATATTGTGGATGTAGAAACGCAGGCAGGCGTTTTACAGTATAAAGTACTGGAAATACAAAGGTCAAATGCATAAAATCAGAAAATAAAAAGCGCTTGGAATGCCCAGGCGTTTTTATTTTTTTATCAAAAATTTGCGGGCAATGCAATGATTTTGTAAACGGGCAAAATTTGGAAGAGGCCGCCGGTTGTGACACAAACTGCTCCGAATACAACACAGGGCAGTGATCGATTGTGGATTTGCCGATATATAGAAATAGAAAGAGATAAAAAGGTTATAAAAGAAATAAAAGGAGATACGGGTAAAGAACTACAAGTAATAGATATATCTATAAAGGAGGTAGCAGGAATGTTATCCATTGCAGTATGTGATGATGAACTGCTGGATTGCTGCAATATCGCAAAAAGTATTACAAAGATTTTAGAAGAAGCCGGGACGCCGTTTATTCTGCGCCAGTTTCAAAACGGAACAGCTTTGCTGCAGGCAGTGGAGAGCTTTGATATTATATTTTTGGATATTCTAATGTATGGCCACAGCGGGATGCAGACAGCGCAGATCCTGCGGAATAAAGCATTTGACAAAATTCTTATTTTTATATCCGCAAGCAAAGAATATGTATTCCAGGCATACGATGTAGAAGCTTTTCATTATTTAGTTAAGCCGGTAAATCAGGACAAACTAAAACAAGTACTGTTAAAAGCAGTAGAAAAACTGTATCCGGATCCAGAGGAATTTGTCATGATCAGTAAGGAACGCAGGAAAAAGAAGCTGTTGTTAAAAGATATTTATTATTTTGAAATCAAAGGCCGGATTATTTCAGTGCATGGGGTGGATGGCACGTTTGATTACTACGGGAAGATCAGCAGCCTGGAAAAAAACCTGCAGGGCAGGGGGTTTTTCCGATGTCATAAAAGTTATTTGATTCATCTGAAATATGTAGAAATTTACAGCAGGCAGGAAGCGGTTCTTGACCATGGGGAAAAAATTCCCATTGCCAAGCGTAGGTATGAGGCTTTTTGTCAAGAAATCCTAGCGTTTATGAAAGAACACGGAGGAAATGTATGAGCGGCGCTTTTTTTCTGAATTTGTTTTGTTTCGTGTGGTATATCTGGTCGATGTGCGGTTTTTGTGACAGGTATCTGCAAGGGCGCAGAATAAAAAAAAACAATGTTTGTAAGTGTGATTTTGCTGGGACAGTATGTAGTATGGTTGAATGAACAGACAGGTACGCCGTATATATGTGCGGCTCTGCTTAGCCATTGCGTATGGACGGGGACGATGATGTTCAGTTTTCGAGATGAAACGGTAAAAAAAGCTGCCGCCGCCGTTTTTCTAATTACAATCCAGACATTTGTATGGAATTTTAGCTGTTCGTTCTTCAGCCTGTTTCCGGTTTGTATCTATCTGATTACAGACGGGCGGTTTGGAGGTATAGATGCGGATTTGGATTTAGCCATAGCAGCAGTGGGCTTTGTTATGGTTGTCCTTGTATTCCAAATATGGAAAAAGCCGCTGGCATCTGTCTTTGCGCACCGCAGCAAAAGCTGGTATCTGTTCTTGTCTATCCCTCTTGCACTGCTGGTTACGGTCGCGGATCTTGTGGACTGGGGCGCCAGCAACGGCATTTTGGTCGTGGCCGATGCCAGGGGAGCGTCTTACGGCAATATTTATTATAATCAGCTTTTCAGCCATTTGGCAGTCTGCCTGTTCTCGTTTTTGGCGTTTTGTATTGTGTGCGGGTTTGTATTCGGGATGAATAAAATAGACCGGGAACAAAGGCAGAAAGAACAATATCGCATGCAGACGGCATTTTATAAAATGATGAATGAACAATATGTAAAAATGGAACAGTTACGGCATGATATGAAAAATCATATTCTTTCCCTGTATGGATTACTGCAGGAAGGGGCATATGAATCATTGGAAACGTATCTGAAAAAAATGCTGGAAAATGGAAATATCAAAGCCAATGAGGAAGCTACGGGAAATAAGGGCATTGACGCATTATTATATTACAAAAGAAAACAGGCGGAACAAAATAACGTTCGCTGGGAATGTGACGTTTGTATTCCGCGGCATTGCGGGGTCGATTTATTTGACCTGTGTATATTATTGGGAAACAGTATCGATAATGCTTTACAAGCCTGTTTGGAAATGCCGGATCCCCAAAATACATTTGTCTCTATACAAGTGCAGCAAGTAAAGAGATGTTTACTGATCGTTGTAAAAAACAGTACTGTAAAAAAACAGGAGAAAGAAATCCAAAAAGGAACCGGGTTATTTAATATTAATGAAACCGTGCACAAATATGATGGAACAATGCAGCTAAAAGTAAAAGACCATATATTTGAGATTGCGCTTCTTCTGCCCATGCAACGGACGGATATGACAGGGAACAGACTCTTTAAGACATTCTTCTAAAACAAACCCTGTAGAAAGACGAAAAATATAGAGACATAATAGAAAAATAGAGAAAGAAAAAGAAAGCCATGGAATAACACCGAATAGACAGGAGGAGTGCATATGCTTGCAAAGACAATGGAAGGATTAACCGGAGCCAGGACAAATCTAAACCTGCGCAATGTCCCTATGAAAGTATACAAGGAAGCAAGGCGCAAGGGAGATTTAGGAACAATGGAAAGAGCAATGGGCTATGCCGGTGATTTTACGGAAAAAGCAGAAGAATATCGGAAAAAAGCAGATGAGGGAATGCAGGAAGAGGCGGAGGAAGCCAAAAAACAGGAACAGCGGCAGCGTGAAAAGTTAATTGAAAAACGCAAGGCGGAACGGGAACAGATACAGGAAAAAATCGAAAGCGAGCGGGAAGAAAAGTCCGCGAATAAAAAAGAACATACAATAGAATCAACCACTACTGGAGACAGTACGGAATATACAGAGGGAAGAGCAGACACGGTACAATTGAGCACAGAAGGAAAGGAAATGCTCAAAGAGTCGGCAATAAAAAGAAATACAAATTTTGAACAAGAACCTGTTTTATATACAAAATCCGGAAAAGCGGCGCAGGCAGTGGAGAGAACAAATGTCGCTATCTGTGCATCTGTATAGATATTTTGGCTGCGGGGACGCCGGATGAGGGACGCGGGCCTGGCTTGTGGCTCCGGCTCCAGAATGGT
>CAJUIH010000008.1 GCA_910586045.1 uncultured Eubacterium sp. | reverse complement strand
CAGGCCTGGCTTGTGGCGACGTTGGAAGAATGGTTAGAAGCCCTTAGTATTCTGCTCGATATCCTAAGGGGCGAAGCCAAGCGGCGCCTTTAGCTGCTGGCGTCAGCCAGGGCGAATTAGGCACCGCGACCGGGGCAGGCCGATCCGTAGATGCAGAATACTTAGGGATTCTTACCATTCTGGAGCCGGAGCCACAAGCCAGGCCTGCGTCCCTTATCCGGCGTACCCGCAGCCAAAATGTAACACCTTATCTGAACTGTTACCCTGCCTCCATAAAGTAAAAAAGACAGCTTGCGCTGTCTTTTTTAGGAGAAGGTATTTTTACTATGGGGTATAGCAAAAACTATATAATGTATTGGGGGGTTTTACAAGAAGTATCATACCACCTCGGCCAATATAAGTCTGCACAAACTTCAAAAAATTTTATATCCTTTTTTATTATATTTGTACAACGCCCTTTTTTCTTTCTCCATAATTCTTCTGAATAATGCACAGAAACGAATCCGCGCAAACACGCCCGCGTCTGATTCTATGGAACTGCACGCTCGAAGAAAAATCTTTCGAACTATAGGTAAGTTATTTCGGGACAGTTCCTACCCCTCGGCCAGCGCAATTTTATCCCCGTCCGTAAATAGGGATTCAAATTCGTCCCTGCTGATTTTTTCTTTTTCCAGCAGCAAATCCGCACACCGGTACAAGATCTGCTCATGCTGGTGGATGATTTCTTTTGCCTTTATATAACACTCGTCAATGATCCGCTTCACTTCCTGGTCGATCAGTGTCGCTACATTTTCTCCATATCCTTTTGTATGCGCCAAGTCTCTTCCGATGAATACTTCATTGTCGTCTTCATCATAACAGATCAGCCCAAGGTTTTCAGACATGCCGTATTTTGTAACCATCGCTTTTGCCATTGCCGTAGCCTGTTTGATATCCTGGGAGGCCCCTGTCGTGATATCGTCAAAAATCAACTCCTCCGCGACGCGTCCGCCAAGATCTACTACGATTTCCTGCAGCATCCGCCCTTTTGTGTTAAACATTTCGTCTTTTTCCGGCAGCGGCATCGTATATCCGGCAGCCCCCGCCCCGGTCGGTATAATAGACACGGAATAGACCGGGCCGACATCCGGCAGTACATGGAACAAAATCGCATGGCCCGCTTCATGAAACGCGGTGATTTTCTTTTCTTTTTCACTGATAATCCGGCTCTTTTTTTCCGCGCCGATCCCAACCTTCACAAACGAACTGCGGATATCATCGATTTTAATATACGCGCGGTCCGCCTTTGCGGCCCGGATCGCTGCTTCATTTAACAGATTCTCCAAATCCGCCCCGGTAAATCCGGCTGTCGTCTGCGCAATCTGTTTTAAATCTACGTCATCCCCAAGCGGCTTGCTTTTTGCATGGACATGCAGGATTTCTTCCCGTCCGCCGACATCCGGCCTGCCGACATGCACCTTACGGTCAAAACGGCCCGGACGCATAATCGCCGGATCCAAAATGTCCACACGGTTCGTCGCCGCCATAACGATAATCCCTTCGTTCACGCCGAAACCGTCCATCTCTACCAGCATCTGGTTTAACGTCTGCTCCCGCTCATCGTGGCCGCCGCCCATTCCGGTACCGCGGCGCCTTGCCACAGCGTCGATCTCATCGATAAATACAATGCACGGCGCATTTTTCTTCGCATCCTCAAACAAATCCCGGACACGGGACGCGCCGACACCGACAAACATTTCTACAAAATCAGAGCCGGAAATACTGAAAAACGGCACGCCCGCTTCCCCGGCCACCGCCTTTGCCAGTAATGTTTTTCCGGTTCCCGGAGGGCCGACCAGCAGCACCCCCTTGGGGATTCTGGCTCCCAGTTTGGTATATTTGCCCGGCGCCCGCAGAAAATCCACGATTTCTTCCAGTTCTTCTTTTTCCTCCTTTAATCCCGCCACTTTTGTAAAATTAACCGACTTATTTTCATCCGTATACATTCTGGCACGGCTCTTGCCAAAATTCATCATTTTCGGATTGCCGCCGCCCCCTGCGGACTGGTTGATATTATTCATAATAATAAACAAAATAAACATCGCGCCAAATATAATCAAATACGGAAGCCAGGTAGACAGCCAGCTTGCGTGCGGAATATTTTTTACAGTATAATTATAAAAATTCATTTTCTGCAAATATTCCTGCTCTTCATTGACATCAGAAACGACGACCTCGTGGCGTTCCGATCCCCCTTCCATCGTGACGATCAATGTCCCGGTCGGCGTCTCCGCGTTTTGTTCAATTACAACCGACGCGATTTTATCGTGCTCCAAATCCGACTGGTATTGATAATACAGATACGTATCCGTAGTAATCGCCGTATCACTTAGAAAATACCATATGCCGACTACAGCCAATACCAGGAACGCATATAATACAAAACCTCGATAACCCTTCTTCAAGTCATAACCTCCTTTTACTCAAACTCCACAACTCCAATATAAGGAAGATTTCTGTATCTTTGCGCATAATCCATTCCGCATCCTACGACAAATTCATTCGGGATCCGGAATCCATTATAATCCACAGGCACTTCCACGACACGCCGGTCCGGCTTATCCAAAAGTGTACACAGCTTCAGGCTTTTGGGATTACGACCTTTCAGATTTTCCATCAGCAGGCTGAGCGTTCTGCCGGTGTCAATAATGTCCTCAATAACAATTACGTTCCTTCCTTCTACACGCTCTTTCAAATCTTTTGTAATTTTAACCTCGCCGCTGGACTGTGTTTCATTTCCATAACTGGACGCTTCTACAAAATCCAGAACAACGGGTACGGTAATCCTTTTTGTCAATTCCGTACAAAAATAAGCGCCGCCCCGCAAAATCGCGACAGCCAGGATCTCTTCTCCCTGAAAATCGGCACTGATCTTTGCAGCCAGTTCAGCAATCCTTGTATCTACTTCCTGTTCTGAAATCATCACACGTATCTGCTCACTCATCCTCTTTTCCTCCGTAAAATGTCACTTCCAGTATTCTTCTGGTATGTTCATCAACTTTATAATAGCTGCTGATCCGGTACCCTACTACCCACATGATATGGGCGCCGTCTGCCAGAAGCAGGAGCTGCTCCCTTTCCTTTGCAGGGATTTTCTCATTCACCATGTATTTTTTCAGTTTCTGGCGGCCGCCCTCGTCATTGATTACCAGATAATCACCGGGCATCCGATTTCTTACACAGAAACCAATTTTAATCTTATCATAGTCAAAGCATTTCGTATACTTCTTTTTTGAAATTTGTACGATATTATAAGAAAATTCCTCTAAAATCCGAAATGAAAACTGTGATTTTTCATATTCCAATGGTTTTTTCCCTGTTTTTTCTGCGTTTTGTACAAAAAATATCTCGACCCCATCATAAACACGCACCGCCGCAAGCCCGTATGGAAGCTGCAGCCGCTTTCCATTCTGCCTGTCAAACAGCTCCAATAGCTGCCTGATCTGCACGTTTGTAAGATCCCGCGCGCTGCCGGCCATGCCCGCGAGCAGTTGATACATCATCTGCGCGCGCAGTACCGGTTCTTCCCGTTCCAGCAACTCCCGGTTGATTTTCACGCCCTGTCCCTGCTTCGTGCAGCAGGCCTGTAATGCCTGCCGTGCCTGCTTTTGCAGATACCCGTCTATTTCCCTAAGCCGGACGGCCGCCTCATACATATGCACCGCCGCCCGGCTGTTAATCTGTGCCATCACAGGCAGAATCGCGCGGCGTACCTTGTTCCTGCTGTAACAGTCGGATTCGTTTGTAACATCGCTACAGTACTCCTGCCCCTGTCTGGAAAGGTATGCCATGATCTCCTCCCTGCTTACGGTTAACAGCGGACGGATAATATCCCCGCGCACCGGGGCGATTCCCGCAAGGCCGCGGATCCCGGTTCCGCGCGCGAGATGAAACAGCATCGTTTCCGCATTATCTTCGATATGATGCGCAACCGCTATCTTGACCGCCCCGCATGTGATTTTTTGTTCGTATGTTTTCTTTTCCTCTTCAAAAAAAGCATAGCGCAGATGCCTGCCCGCCTCTTCTTCGCCCATGCCGTGCCTTTTGGCATAGTCCGGTACGCTACAGTGGCAGACCCGGCAGTCTACCCCCTTTTCCCGGCACAAACGCCCGACAAACGCCGCGTCGCGCATGGCATCTTCTCCGCGTATGCCGTGCTCTACATGAACGGCGGACAGCGTATACCCAAGCCGCTCTTTTAACTGCAGCAGCACCAGCAGCAGGCAGACGGAATCCGCCCCTCCGGATACCCCGGCGACCACATGGCTGCCCGCTTCTATCATATGATATTCTCTGATATATGATTCAATCTTTTGTAACATCGGCTACTCTCTTTCTGCATGCTTTGCGTACAGGCCTGCTATTTGCTCCAAACCGCACAAACCAATATCGTCATATCATCCCCCGCCATGCCCCCGGTTTCATTTAATACTTCTTCCATCAGGGCATCCGCCATCTGCCCCGGATGCTGGTAGGCTGTCTGTTTCAGTATTTCACACATCTTCTGATCCGGTTCGTCCGCCTGCAGATATTCTAACACACCGTCGGATACCATGACAAGGAAATCCCCATCCTCCAACTGTTTTTTTATGTTAACGATTTCCATACGGTGGCTGACGCCTACCGGAAGCGAACAAGATTCAATCCGCTCCACAAAATGCTGGTGTTTGATAAACGTTGTTGCAGCCCCGATTTTATACAATTCACAAGCGCCCGTATACAGATCAACGGAACAAATATCCACCGTTGAATACAGATCGTCTTCCCCGCGGATGACCATTGCCGAATTCATCATTTTAAGCGCCGTTTCTTTGGAAAATCCGGCTTCCAGAAACTTTTCCAAAAGCTCCAGCACCAGTTCGCTTTCCCTGCACGCCATACTGCCTGACCCCATGCCGTCCGACAGCATCATAACCATCTGGCCGTTGTCCATTTCCAAAAACGAGAAATTGTCCCCGGATACGGTTCCGCCGTCCTTTGTCCTGCGGGAAACGGCATGCGTTTCATGAAAACAAGTATCCTCTTCCAATGTAACGGACGCCCCCTGGGGGCTGATCATGGACCGTTCATCCCGATGCGGCCGCATATCCACCTCCAGGCCGATACTCGCCGCCCTTGTCAATTCTTTCATACTGATGCAGCCGCCGTTTTTGGCATACGCGTCGCACAGCAGCTTCCAGCGTCCGTCTTTCGTTTCATATAAATGCGGTTTCTGCACGATCACACCGCGTTCCTTGGCACGGTACTTTACTTCTGCGATCAAATGCCGGTGTTCCTGTGTCACATCCGTAATCTCATTGGCGCAGTCTTCCATAATATATGCCATAGCATCCAACTGCTGCGCGATAATCTCGCGGTTTTCCAGCAGCCGGTTATACCAGGCCAAATTCAGCCTTGCCTTTTCAAAAATCCGCGACGCTTCCTGGATCACCGTATCCGTATACGGACAGTATTCCTGCATCTGCACAACAATCTCATGATCCGGTTCCCCGGTTCTTTGCAGCGACTGCAGCATGTATGCCACATACGAATACATCGGGCTTTCCGCCTTTTCCCAGCAAAGCGCGCATTGATTGCAGTGGATACACAGGCTTCCGGTCAGTTCATTTTGGATTTTTCCCATTTGGTCGCAGGATAATTCTTTTTTTGCCGAACTCATCTGGGAAAATATTTTAGACAGGCCGCTGAATGAGTCCGCGTAATTTTCCAACCGCTGTTCTTTATAAGAACTGTTCTCCTGTTTCTGCGGCAGCAGGCTTAACTGCAAAAACAGGTCGATCAATCTGGTGCCAAGCATAACAGACGCAAATACAAACACCGCTTCGAGGACGCTGACCAAAATCCCCGCGGAATCACGGACATTCAAAAGTTCTCCGGACAGAGACATCATCAGCGTCGCAATCGTCGCCGCGGCCGCCGCGCACAGTACCGTACACTTGCCTTCCGTCCATTCAAACAACCGGACTGTGAGCAGGATCACCGCCAGCGCCATAAAATATTTTACCGCGGCCGTTATCGGTACAAATAAGATAATACCAATCAACATCGATGCGCTAAATACCGCACGGGCAGCATCCTCTAAGCATACCGCGGTATAATACGCGGGGATCAGCGGAAAACAGCCCATCCAGGATATCTGGCATATTAAAATTCCTCCTACGTATAAAATCATCTGTTTTACACTTAGTCTTTTCATCTCACCCTCCATTTGCTGGAGCATGTCCGCTCCATTTTTCACGCCGGGTTCCGGCATATGCCAGCCATTATAAAAAGCTGTTGATGCAATGTTTGTCAAATGTTGAATGAAATATCAATTAATAGTCGTGCTTTTATCCGTTCAAATCCGGTTTTGAGTCGATTCGAAGTATTTCAACCATTTGAAATACTTAAAAAACACCTGCGGTATATAAAAAAAGACCTGGTTCTCACCAGCTCTTTTCTCCTATTCCTCCTTAAAAACAATTTCATCTTCATACACAAGCCCAAGCCTGCTCTTTGCCATATCTTCGATATACTCCTGTGTCTGTGTATATTTTTCATATTCTTCCAGTTCTTTCTCCCGGACAAGCTCCGCCTGCTTTTCTTTTTCCAGTTCTTTCTCCTGCAGGCTGTATTTTTGGTCTTTCTCATACAAATCTACAATTTGTACGGACATAACTCCAATCATAATCAGTACAATTACTGTAATACTCATTTTTCCCGGTTTATTCGCCTTTCGGCCACCGAATCTAAAACCCATCCTATCTCTCCGCTCCCGCTGCCCATGGGCAGCACCTTTTTCTTTTATCCCCTATTTCTTCGTTACTCCTATTCTAATCTTCTTTGCCGTCTTTTTCAATCGTTTCTTTTGAAATTTTATGTATTTGCGCACCCCGCCGTATGCAGCGGCGCAGCGGGCAGATACCCCCTTTTTCCATTTGCAGAACGGCCCAAACACGATCCGGCATATTTTTGTGACAAGATGCATGATTTTTTCAAAAACAAGCGAGATGTAGTAAACCGTATAACGGCTGATAAACTGATTGTACAACAACATCCCGATTGCGATCCCGCCCATGGAAAATCCGCGGATCAGCCCCTCATTTTTCGTATACAGCATCGCAAAGATGATAAATCCCGCAATGAGCCAATAACATAAATCCTCCAGGGAAATCCATACAGGCCCATGCCGAAAGAGCCTGCGGCAGATCCTCAGACAGTCATAAGCCAGCACAAGAATGATTCCAAGCAGGAAAGAAACCGCAAAAAAATCCAGTTCCCGAAAGATATCTTCACTAACGGCAGTCATCGGAAAATTCTTCCCAACAAACTTTCTGCTGTTTTTTTGCCGCCGCCCACATCCGAATAAGACAGACTGTCAATCCTGCCCTCTACGTCCACCTCGCCTTTTTCCAATGTCAGACGGTTTACATGCAGGTCATTGCCTTTAATCAGCAGCATCCCCTGCTCGGTCTCCAACAGTATTTCCGACACATCAAAAGAAAGCACATCCAATACGCCTGTAAATGCTGCTGTTTTCCGGTTTGAGAGCAGTATTTTATGCGCTTTCGACGGATTTTTTTCCATTCTGTCATCCATATCCTCTTCCTCCATTCTTGTCCATGCTCGCATACGGCATCGCCTTATACTAATAAAGTATATGAATGAAGCTGGAAATATATTCCTGTATTTTAAAAGAGCTTAAAGATATTCAAATAATTCCTTTGCCTGTTCCTTTTTCGTTGTGTCCAGAAGTTCCAGCACCCGTACTTTTACTGTTTTTGTACCAAATAAGATTTCTATCACGTCTCCAACCTTGACCTTTACCGACGCCTTAGCCGGTTTTCCGTTTACCATCACCCGTCCCGCGTCACAGGCTTCGTTCGCTACGGTTCTGCGCTTAATCAGCCTGGATACCTTTAAAAATTTATCCAATCTCATAGACTGTTCCTCCATAACCGGAAAGGGACTGCCCGTGCAGCCCCTTTCCTCTTTCATTTATTCGTTTACAAAATCTTTTAAAGCTTTTCCTGCCTTAAATTTTGGCGCCCTGGACGCCGGAATTGTCATTTCTTCGCCTGTCTGCGGATTTCTGCCGGTTCTGGCTGCCCGTTCCGATACTTCAAATGTACCAAAGCCAACCAACTGGATCTTTTCCCCTTTCTTTAATTCCTCCGCCACAACATCCGTAAACGCTTTCAAAGACGCTTCCACATCCTTTTTTGATAACTCGGCCTTGTCAGCAATCGCCGCAACTAATTCTGCTTTGTTCATTTCTGTTCCTCCTATGGATTCATATAATATTGTAATTAAGAATCAGAACTTATCTTCTCCATAAAACTTACGAATATATTTATACTAACTTTTCCACAGTTTGTCAAGAAGAAATGCCCATTTTTAGTCCTTACAGTGCCATTTTTTGTAGTTTCCGATTAAAGCATTTTCTGGATCAAATCCAGAACCTGTCTGCCCAGCGACGCGGATTTTTCATCGGCATCCGTCATAGAATTTCCCTTAACGCCAATGTAGAATTTTACTTTCGGCTCTGTCCCGGAAGGCCTTACGCATACCCAGGCATCGTCTTCCAGTTCATAATACAGTACATTTGATTTCGGCAGCCCGGTCGGCTTTGTTTCGCCTGTTGCCAGATCCTTTACGCAGTCCGTCTTATAATCCCTGGCTGCAAGTACTTTCAATCCTCCGATTTCCTTTGGCGTATCTTCCCGCAGCGTATTCATAATCTCCTGGATTTTCGCAAGCCCTTCGATACCCTTTAAGGTAATGGATTCTACATGGTCTTTGTAATAACCGTAACGGTCATACATTTCCAGCATAGCGTCCCACAGCGTCATATTTTTGGTCATATAATAAGCCGCCGCTTCACAAAGCGTCATCGAAGCGACTACCGCATCCTTATCCCTTGCATACGTTCCTGTCAGGCAGCCGTAGCTTTCTTCCATTCCAAACAGATAGGTCCCTTTTCCGGTTGTTTCAAATTCGAGGATTTTCTGGCCGATAAACTTAAACCCGGTCAGCACTTCTACTAACTCGATCCCGTAATATTTTGCAATTGCATCCGCCATATTGGTAGAAACAATCGAACGGATAAACGCGCCGTCCGCCGGCAGCGAGCCATGCAGCGCCTTGCGCTGGCCAATGACATAATCGCCGATCAGGCAGCCGGACATATTACCGGTGAGCGTATGGTATTCCCCTGTTTTCGAATCCTTGACATACACGCCAAGGCGGTCTGCATCCGGGTCTGTCGCCAGGATCAAATCCGCGTTTACCTTTTTGCCTAACGCAAGGCCTAACGCAAACGCTTCGGCCGCTTCCGGGTTCGGATAGCTTACGGTCGGGAAATTGCCGTCCGGAAGCTCCTGTTCCGGTACTACATGAACATTCTTAAATCCAAGCTCCTTTAATACACGGCGTACCGGAATGTTGCCTGTGCCGTGCAGCGGGGAATACACGATCGTAAGCTTGTCCTTTACGGCGTCAATGCTGTCCTGATGCAGGACAAGGCTTTTTAGCTCTTCGATATACGGATCGTCAATATCCGCCCCAATCGTCTGATACAAGCCCGCAGCCTTAGCTTCTTCCAAAGGCATCGTCTTCACTGCCGCATAATCCGTTACTTTTTTTACTTCATCCATAATTCCGCTGTCATGCGGCGGCGTAATCTGTGCGCCGTCTTCCCAGTATACTTTATATCCGTTGTATTCCGGCGGATTATGGCTTGCGGTAATGTTGATTCCGGCAATACAGCCAAGCTTGCGCACCGCATAAGACAATTCCGGCGTCGGACGCAGGCTTTCAAACACATAGGCCTTGATCCCGTTTGCCGCTAGGCAAAGCGCCGCCTCATCCGCAAATTCCGGAGACATATTTCTGGAATCATAAGCGATTGCGACACCCTTTGCCTCCCCCTTAACTGTTTTGATATAATTGGCAAGCCCCTGCGTCGCCTTGCGGACGGTATAAAAATTCATCCGGTTTGTGCCTGCCCCGATGACGCCGCGCAGTCCGGCCGTACCAAATTCCAGGTCCATATAAAAGCGGTCTTCAATCTCTTTCTCATCCCCTTCGATTGCCTTTAATTCCGCTTTTGTCTCCTCATCAAAATAAGGGTTGTCCAGCCACTGCTGGTACATTGCTTTGTAGTCCATGATACTTCCTCCCATTTCGTTAAAATACTGTTAAATTTCGTTTTTGCCATATATACCAGACATACAATCCCATATATATAAACGGCGTATAATTTCAGCACAATATCATTTGTTTCTGGCCCGCCGTTTATCGGGTTTATTGTGCAGTATTCAATCACCGAATATATAGGTAAAAATCCGTATACCCGGCCAACAATTACGATCGGCGGATGAATCCGGGTTTAATTACCGCCGTCATCCGACTGACCGGAATTGTTTTTGCTAGAAGATGAACGGTTCAGCTTTTCCAGGGAATCTACCAGATCCGACAAGGTATCCAGATAATCCGTCGAATCCCCGCCTGTAATAATGCTGGCCAGCGAAGAGCCAAGCGCCGCGTTCGCCAGCGCGCTTTTATTTTCCTGGCCGGTATTTGCAGAAGAACTATTTTCTGTACCGCTGCCCTCTGTGCTGCTGCCCGTATGGCTGCCTGCAAGCGATCCCGCCAGGCTGCCGGCTTTTCGCGAACCGCCCGTGCCGCTGCTTCCTGTACCGCTGCCGGAGCTGCTTTCGTTGCTGTCCGAAGCGGCATCCGTCTGCTCGCTTAATACAATTGCAATTTTTGCTTTCGGGGAATTAATCACCAACTGTTTGTTCCACGCGTCATACCCATCGGCGTAAACCCCCAGCTTATGCACGCCGTACCTTAATTTCTTAGGTTTTTTATAATTAATCTTCTTTCCGTCTATCGTAACAACCGCGTTGTCCACATCTACCTGAAATGTCACCTTGCACAGTTTCGGGCCTTCGCCCTTATAGTCGTTCAAATCAATTTTGGTCGTCTTGCCCCGACGGATCCGGATTTCACCGGAATCCCCGTACCCATCATTCGCAACGGAAAAATCATAGATCCCTTCCGGAAGCTCCATAGACAAATCCGGCGTGATTTTTGCGTACATTTTGGTTCCCAGGTTCAGCCAGCCGCCCTCAAACAGCTTTGTATTCGAAAGCTCCAGCGTTCCATGCCCGGTTTCAACCACAATCGCGTATATTTTCCGGTCAATCCCATAAACGTTTAAAATATCGCTTTCCCCGACCGCCTGGATATCCGCCTGTTCCCCGTCGGAAAATACCCGAAGCTGCGTGTCATAATGGTAACTGGTGTCCGCAATGGATATCCGGTTTCTTGCCGGATCCAGGGCATAGTTGCGCACGTTTTCATACTCCCAGGTTGTATCCGTAAAGGCAATCGCGCCAAGCGTATCATTGCTGTTCAGCCTGCGGATAACCGCCAGTTTTCCTTCGGTAAAGTTGTCCCGCAGCGTATATTCCCCATATTTATCAAAAAATTCGGTTCCTTCTGTATATTCATAACAAATCTGTGAATAATCAGCCAGATTCAGTAACGTAATCTGATAATTGCCGGTATCATGCGAGACTACCATATAGATCATCCCGTCGTACTGTGCACCATCCCCGGTACTTTCCGCATCATCCGGTTCGGCCTGTGAAAGATCCGCCGTACTCTGCGCATCCTCCTGATTTGCCGCGGTAACCGGCTGCCTGCCCTCCTTTTGCGCCAAACCGCCCCGTTTTGCACTACCGCAGGCAGCAAACAGCAGCATGGCGGCAAACAGCACCGGAATGCCCATCCTAACCCTTTTCCTCTGTCTGTCTTTCCTCAAATTCATCCATCCTTTTTCGTTCATTGTACGCCCATTATAACATTAACAGAATCCTTGTGCAAGCGCCCTTTCTATCCTTTGGGGCAGCCGGCAAATGTAAATAGAACGTTTAAAAACGCCGCCCGTTCCCGTTCCTGCGTACAGATTTTTGCCAGTTTCTCACTGTCCCGGTTATTGGCCCAGCTTTTTTTGGAATTAAAATAATGGTTTGCTACTTTCCAAAACTTCTCCGGATACGCCATGCGCACGCATAACTGCTCCAGCTCCCACTGCTGCAAGCCGCGCACTTTATCATACGCATGGATCAAATCCATACCGAGCCCCGCGTTCCAATTATGCTTTTCCATAATTTTTCGGAAAAAATGGGCAAAATCGCTCATATATGCATCCCTGCAAAACCGTTCATAATTTATAATAACCGCACCCTGCGGCGTAAACAGCAGATTATGCTGGCTGTAATCCCCATGGCAAACGCCAAAAAACGCGGGATCCGGTTTCTCGTCCAGTTCTTTGACCCTTTCATACGCTTCCTCTGCCTGCTGTAAATAGTAATGGTATTCATTTAAAAAATGTGCTTCAAATTCATTTTTCTTTTTTTTCGCTTTTATGTAATTGCGGACTTTATGCAGTTCCCGTGTATGCCGCTCATATTCTTTTTCTAAAAAATCCGTCTCCCTGCACATCGTATCCGGCAGTGCTTCATCAAATGCAGCCGTATGCAGATGAAGCTGCGCCAGCCTGCGGACAGCGCATAAAATATCTTCCCGGTTCCTCGTATCGCATTCCTTTCCTTCAAACCAAGTCCGCATATAGTAACGGGTTTCGTCCGCGTCGGTAAACAATGCCTGCCCTTCCGCTGTATAGACAATCTGTTCCGCCAAAATGCCGTGTTCTTTTAAAAACAGCAAAAACCTGCCCAATAATTCCGCTTTGGACAGAGAACCTGAAAACTCTTTTAAAATCTTCCTGCCGCCGTTTTGGTCTGTACATAAATAAGCCCCTCTGCCTTTTTGTATATCGGTAAATTCAAATGGATACGCTTCTAATATAATTTCCGTCCGATTATACACCATTGCACCCCTCCAATAAAATGAACAATCACGCATTAACGTGTCCATTCATCTTATGAAAGCACGCTTGAAAATATGCAGAAAAATAAATACGGATTTTATTCACCCATCTTCTGGTGCTCCAGATACTTTTGCGCCTGCTCCAATAAATAGGCGCGCGCGTTCCTGCGCGGTTCCTCTACGACCAGATCCAGCAAAACATGCAGGATCTCCCCAATCTGCTTTCCCTGCGCCACGCCAATCTCCATCAAATCCCGTCCGGATACCGCAAGCTGGCCAAGCCCCAGGCAGTCGCCCTGTGCGATAATCTTTTCATACATCCGCTCATAAGCATCCACATAATCCAGTTTTTCCATTCGCCGGTACTCGCTCTGGGCCAATATATCCGCCCGTTTCACGGCAAATACAGCCGGAAACTGCGCCCGCCCGACTTTGATAACGGCCCTGCGTACGTTTTCTTCGGTCAGAACCGGATTATAATCATGCCAATAAACCAAATTGCATACGGCGTCCATGGTATTGCGGTCAAATTTCAATCTCCGAAAAATCCGTTTCGCGATCCCCGCGCTTTTGGCCGGATGACCGTAAAAATGATCGACCCCGTTTTCGTCCGTAGAGCGGCAGACTGGTTTTGCGACGTCATGAAACAGCATCGTAAGCCGCAGGATTTTATCCGGCGGCGTATGCAGCATCCCCCGGATCGTATGTTCCCCAACCGTACAGCAGTGATGCGGATGATTTTGTTCCGTTTCCATCATAAGATCCAGCTCCGGCAGCACCACCCTGGAGATGCCAAGCGTATAAAGTTCCCTGAGTTTTTCCGGATGCGGAGACATAACGAGTTTTAAAAGCTCCGCCTGCACCCGTTCCGCGCTGATTTTCGCCAGATCCGGAGCCAACTGGCGGATTGCCTGTGCCGTATGATCGGAGATCGCAAACCCAAGCTGCGCCGCAAACCGCACGGCGCGCAGCATCCGCAGGGCGTCTTCGCCAAAACGCTCCTTTGGGCTGCCCACGCACTGGACGACGCCCCGGCGCAGGTCCAAGACTCCGTCAAACGCATCGACCAGACCGTCCTGCTCATTATACGCCATTGCATTGATCGTAAAATCACGTCTTCTTAAATCTTCCAAAAGGCTGCGCGTAAACGTCACTTCTTTCGGATGGCGGTTGTCTTCATACGCCCCGTCAATCCGGTAAGTCGTAATTTCAAATCCTTCCCGGCCTGACAGTACCGTAACCGTCCCATGCTTCAGCCCCGTATCAACCGTGCGCGCAAACAGCTCTTTGACCTGCCGCGGCATCGCCGAGGTTGTAATATCCCAGTCTCCCGGCGTCCTGCCAAGCAGGCTGTCGCGGACGCAGCCGCCAACCACATAAGCTTCATATCCATGGCTGATTAACGTACACAGAATCGTTCTTACCCGGTCCGGCAGCTCGATTCTCAGATCCCTTTGCGTTTCCAAACCCTGATTTGCTCCTTTATTTAATATGCTTTGCCCCAAAATACAAGCTTCTTGGCAGGTTTGCCGCAGCACACGCATACATCGGAGATCTGTTCCTGCGCAAACGGCATACAGCGCGAAGTCGCCGCCGTATCTTCTTTGATTTTGTCTTCACAAGCCTGGCTGCCGCACCACATGCCGCGGATAAAGCCCGGATTTTTTTCCAGAACCGATTGGAACTCCTCATAATTGTACGCATCCGTAATATGGGCATCCCGGTGCGCTTTCGCACGCGCGAACAAGTCCTGTTGTATCGTATCCAGCAATTTTGCCAGTTTTTCAGGCACCTGCTCCAAAGCCGTTACATATTTTTCCCTCGTATCGCGGCGCACAAGCACGCACTGGCCTTTTTCGATATCTTTTGGCCCGATTTCGATTCGAACCGGTATTCCGCGCATCTCCTGTTCCGCGAACTTCCAGCCCGGACTCTTTTGCGTATCGTCTACCTTCACACGGCAGATCCCCTTTAACGTTTCATATAATTGATCTGCCTGCGCAAGCACGCCTTCTTTCTGCTGCTGGATCGGTATGATCATTACCTGGGTCGGCGCGATTTTCGGCGGCAGCACCAAACCGGAATCGTCCCCGTGCACCATAATAATCGCACCGATAATTCGGGTGCTCATTCCCCACGATGTCTGGTATACGTACTGGAGCTGGTTCCCCTGATCCGTATACTGGATACCGAACGCCTTTGCAAAGCCGTCGCCAAAGTTATGGCTTGTTCCGGACTGCAGTGCCTTTCCGTCATGCATCAAAGCTTCGATCGTATAGGTAGCATCCGCTCCCGCAAATTTTTCTTTTTCGGTTTTCTGTCCGCGGACCACCGGAATGGCAAGCACTTCCTCGCAAAAATCAGCGTATACGTTAAGCATCTGTTCTGTCCGTTCCTGTGCTTCCTGCGCCGTTGCATGCGCCGTATGCCCCTCCTGCCAGAGAAATTCCCTGGAACGCAGAAACGGCCTTGTTTCTTTTTCCCATCTTACAACCGAGCACCACTGGTTGTATACTTTCGGCAGATCGCGGTAAGACTGGATATCGTTTTTATAAAAATCGCAAAACAGCGTCTCAGACGTCGGCCTGACACAAAGCCGTTCCTGCAGCGCAGACTGCCCGCCGTGCGTCACCCATGCCACCTCCGGCGCAAACCCCTCTACATGGTCTTTTTCTTTATTTAAAAGGCTTTCCGGGATAAACATCGGCATATACACATTCTGCACGCCCGTTTCTTTGAATCTGCGGTCCAGTTCTTTCTGGATGTTTTCCCATAGCGCATAGCCGGCGGGCTTGATAATCATACAGCCTTTTACAGAAGCGTAATCAATCAGCTCCGCCTTTTTCACCACATCGGTATACCACTGCGCAAAATCCTCTTTCATACTGGTGATGGATTCCACTAATTTTTTGTCCTTGGCCATTTTATTTCTCCTTTATCCATATTTATGGTTTGACTTTTATTTTGCATTTATTCTAGCGTCATATCCGATGGATGTCAAGCGTTACACGACAAAACCGATACGCCTGCCGCATACAGTTCCCATATCAAAAAAGCCGAAACCGGCCCAAGAAAAACGCCGGATACCCCATATACATGGACTCCGATATAGATACTCATCAATACCACAATCGGCGGATAGCCAAGTCTGCCGCCTATGAGCCGCGGTTCCAGGATCTGGCGCACAAAGCTGCATACGACATACAGCACCGCGTATACGGCCGCCATAACATACTTGCCGTTCACCAGGTCTATGATCATCCACGGCACAAAGATCGTTCCGGTACCTACAAACGGAAGCGCGTCACAAAGCCCGATCCCCATTCCGGCAAGCAGCGCGTAAGGATTGCCGGTCAAAAACAGGCCGATTACACAAATCACGCTGATGACAGCCAAAATCATCACCTGCGCTTTCAGGTACGTACCCCCGGCTTCCTGCGCATGCCGTTTGACCCGGGAAGCCAGACGGCCGATTTCCGACCGCCCAAGCGCCTTTACAATCTGCGGATAATCCGTCAGGATCAGCATTGCGGAAATAACCGAAACCAGTGCGATCCCCATAAAAGAAAAGGCGGCCCGCGCATAAGATACCGAATTTTTCAGCAGATACGGCAGCGTACTGTTTTGAAATCCGCCGCGCACCCTGCTTTGCAGATTGACAAACAGTTCCTCTGCTTCCCCGATTTGAACGCCCAGGATGCTTTCCACTCTGCTGCACCCGTCGCACCATATTTCCCGGATACCGCTTTCGATTACGTCCGCATTTTGAAACAATGCCGCAAGCTGCATACACGCTGCCCGCCCGATCAAAAAACAAAACGTACCTACGGCCGCCAGCACAACGGAAACAAGCAGCATCGATACCAGGCTGCGCCCTTTCCCTGTTTTACGGACGATTTTTTCTACGGTCGGATTGAGCATTACCGCCAGCAGCGCGCCGAACAAAAAGGGAACTACGACCGGCAGTACATATTTCATCGCAAAATAAACCGCCGTCGTAACTCCCGCAAATAAAATGATCTTTTTTCCCTTGTCTTTTTCATAGCATCTCATGCTCAAAGTATGCGTGAAATACCGATTAATATGTATGGAAAATTTTAAAAACCGCCTGTGACGGCGTTATGGCAAACGCCATTTCTTTTCCGGTCGCCGGATGGCGGAATGCCAATTCGCAGGCGCACAGCCCGAATGCCTGATCCCCCTGCGGCCTGCCGTATTTTCGGTCACCGGCAAGCGGCGTGCCAAAATGCGCCATCTGCACGCGGATCTGGTGGTGCCGCCCGGTCAAAAGCTGTATTTTTACAAGATTCTTTACCGGATCCTGCTTTTGGTCCGTTTCCAATACCCGATAATATAATTCCGCCTTTTTGCCCTTTGCATCGGACGCAGGGACAATTTCCGACCGGTTGTCATGGGCGTCTTTTTTGATATAATCCGTCCGTTTCCCCTCCTGCTGCGGCATATTCCCCTCCGTCACAGCCAAATACACCTTAGAAAACATCCCTTTGGTAAGCTGCCGCGCCAATGCCGCGGTACTTTTCGTGTGCTTGCCAAACACCAAAATCCCCTCTACCGGCTGATCCAGACGATGAACCAGCCCGATATACGGCTCTTCGCCTTTTTGATGGCGGTAATTGCGCAGCAGGCTGACCATATCCTGCTGCCCCGCCCTGCGTGTCTGCGTAGCCGTCCCGGCAGGTTTTACACAAACAATCAGGTCGGCATCCTCGTATAAAATCCGAAACATCGCTGCGCCCATATCCGCCTCCCGCCTACATTTTAAACCGGTACCCTACGCCCCAAATTGTTTCAATATACTGCGGCTTGGCTGTATTAATCTCGATTTTTTCTCTGATTTTTTTGATATGCACCGTTACAGTCGCAATATCCCCTACCGATTCCATATCCCAAATTTCCTTGAACAGTTCTTCTTTTGTAAACACATGATTCGGATTTTGCGCCAAAAAGACAAGCAGGTCAAATTCTTTGGTTGTAAACTGTTTTTCCTCTTCATTAATCCAGACACGCCTGGCGGTCTTGTCAATCCGGATGCCGCGGATCTCCACAATATCATTCTGCGGCATGCCGCTGCCGATCAGCCGCTCATATCTGGCCAGGTGCGCCTTTACACGCGCAACCAGTTCACTTGGCGAAAACGGCTTTGTCACATAATCGTCCGCGCCCAGCCCAAGCCCCCGTATTTTATCGATATCGTCTTTTTTGGCTGACACCATAAGAATCGGCAGGTTTTTATGTTCCCGGATCTGCCTGCATACTTCAAATCCATCCATACCCGGCAGCATCAGGTCCAAAATCACCATATTATAATCTTCTTCGAGCACCCTGCGCAGCCCGCGTTCCCCGTTTGTTTCAATCTCTACCCGAAAACCGCTCAGCTCCAGATAATCTTTCTCCAATTCCGCTATCGTCATTTCGTCCTCGATAATTAAAATCTTATTCATTTGGAACCTCCTGATATTTTCGTATGACAAAATACATAATCGTACCGGTTGACTCCTTGCTTGTCGCCCATATCTTCCCTCCGTGGTCTTCAATTATTTTTTTGACAATCGACAGCCCAATGCCGCTGCCCCCCGTCGAAGAGTTTCTGGAAGCATCCGCCCGGTAAAAACGGTCAAATACAAACGGCAGGTCTTTCTGCGCGATCCCTTTTCCGTTATCCTCGATTTCTACCTGTATAAAATCGCCGACGTCTTTGATCCGGATATTAATCAGCCCATGTTCCTTATCCATATATTTTACCGAATTTCCGATAATATTATCAATCACACGCTTTAGCTGTTCCGGGTCCGCGATAATCACCACGTCATCGCCCGCGTAATCAAAATAGGACAGCCCGATATGCTGCGCCTCCAGTTCCAGTCCGATTTCTTCCACGCAGTCGTTAAAATAATCCGCCGCGTTAATCTTGTTAAAATTATACGGAATCCGGTTGGTATCAATTTTGGAATACAAGGTAAGTTCATTGATCAGGCGGTCCATATCGTTCGCCTTGCTGTAAATCGTACGGATATATTTATCCATTTTTTCCGGCGTATCCGCGACGCCGTCCAAAATCCCCTCGACATAGCCTTTAATCGCCGTAATCGGCGTTTTCAGATCGTGGGATATATTGCTGATCAAAATACGGTTCTCTTTTTCTGCCACTACTTTTTCTTCCGCCGATTCTTTCAGCCGCTTGCGCATATCCTCAAAATTTTGGCACAGCCTGCCTACCTCGTCCTTGCTGTCCGCCTGGATTGTAAAGTCCAGATTGCCTTCTTTGATATTCTGCGCCGCTTCGTCCAGCCTGCGGATCGGGGTGACGATTCCATGATAGATCCATGCCGTAATCGACAGCCCGGTTGCAACCAAAATCAAGATGATGCAAAAGGCCATATCCGTAATCAGCGATTTCATCTGCCCAAAATCAATCTGGTAGGCCAATGCCCCGATGTCAATCCCGTTTTGGGGTATCGTGTTTAACTGGATCATACGGATAACAAAAAAGGCCAGCGCCGCCAAAAGGATCGGGACAAAAACAATCACAAAAAAAGAAATAATCAGTTTTGTACTTAATTTCATGCGAATTACTCCTGTCCTGGCTTTCTTTCACAGTTTTATAACGTTACAGGCAGACCTGCCCGCAATTTCTCCGGATTTATTATAGCACGTTGCAGGTAATACTGCACAAAATTTCCCTGAAAAGATTCTAAATTTTTTCTAAATTTCAGAAAGCGGGCACCTGAAAATGGCTGTTTCCAAATCCCATTGGAAAACAGCCATTTTCTCTTATCTTGTATCTTATATATTCGGTGATTGAATACTGCACAATAAACCCGATAAACGGCGGGCCAGAAGCAAATGATATTGTGCTGAAATTTTACGCCGTTTATATAGGAACGGTATTTTTTTATGATCGGATCTGTTATAAATATTTTTTCAATACGTCCACTTTATCCAGCGCTTCCCACGGCAGGTTCAAGTCATTTCTGCCAAAATGTCCGTATGCCGCAGTCTGACGGTAAATCGGCCTTCTTAAATCCAGCATTTTGATAATGCCGGCCGGACGCAGGTCAAAGTTCTCACGAATGACCTGTACCAATTGATCATCCGCCAGTTTTCCGGTTCCGAATGTATCCGCCATAACGGATGTCGGCTGTGCCACGCCGATGGCATAAGACAACTGGATCTCACATTTATCCGCCAATCCGGCAGCTACAATATTTTTTGCCACATACCGTGCCGCATAAGCCGCGGAACGGTCTACCTTTGTACAGTCTTTGCCGGAAAATGCCCCGCCGCCGTGACGCGCATATCCGCCGTATGTATCTACAATAATCTTTCGTCCGGTCAGCCCCGCATCCCCCTGCGGCCCGCCGATTACAAACCTTCCGGTCGGATTAATAAAATATTTGGTATCCGCGTCAAGCATTTCCTTTGGAAGAATCGGATCGAATACATATTTTTGGATATCCTGATGAATCTGTTCCTGGGTTACATCGTCGTCATGCTGGGTAGACAATACCACCGCTTCGAGCCTCTTCGGCTTTCCTGCCTCGTCGTATTCTACCGATACCTGTGTCTTTCCGTCCGGGCGCAGATAGTTTAAAGTCCCGTCTTTGCGTACTTTGGTAAGCTGCAACGCCAGCTTGTGCGCCAGTGAAATCGGATACGGCATATAGCTGTCGGTTTCATTGGACGCATAGCCAAACATCATTCCCTGGTCGCCCGCGCCGATCGCCTCAAGCTGTTCGTCCGACATCTTGTTTTCTTTTGCTTCGAGCGCCTTATCTACGCCCATCGCGATATCCGCCGACTGCCTGTCAATCGCGGAAAATACCGCGCAGGTATTGCAGTCAAATCCTGTTTTTGCGTCATTGTAGCCGATCTCATCCACCGTTTTCCTTACAATTGCCGGTATATCTAACTGCGCCTTTGTCGTAATTTCGCCGGTTACCAGGACAAAACCGGTACAGCATGCGGTTTCACAGGCAACGCGGCTCATCGGATCCTGCTCCATGCAGGCGTCTAAAATAGCATCGGATACCGCATCGCACAATTTATCCGGATGCCCTTCGGTGACTGATTCTGAAGTAAATAATAATTTTTCCATACAATTCCCTTTCTTTCTGATTCTTTTGTCCTAATGCTGTTCTTTTATGCCGCCGTGTCTTTTTTATTACAAAAACTGCAATAAAAAACAGGTACGCTCAAAAAGCGGACCTGACACTTCAGTTAAATAATCAAATCCTCTTATTGTTCGATCACTCGCTCAGGTTGGCACCTTCCACTTTTGCAGGGGGTTGCCGTGACTTCACAGATCCTATGTATCTCCATCACTCTGAATAAGAGAAAAATCGTATGCAATTGTTGAATTATCAAATCTAACTTAGTAAATATCTTATAGCAAATGACCCGAAATGTCAATGGAAAATTTAGACAAAATCTGCAGGCTGTTTACCGCTTTCCCAAAACGGAAGCCTGTAACGCCCACAGAACGTACCCCTGCCGCAATTTCACCGTGCGCTTCAACTCACTTTCAGTGTAAATTTCTGAATCTCTTTTTCTGAACTGACCTTTTGGATCTGCGCGCCCAATTCGCTTAATTTTCGTTCAAATTGTTCGTAGCCCCGTTCGATATAATAAATATTATCTACGACGGTAATGCCTTCCGCCGACAGCCCCGCAATCACAAGCGCGGCGCCCGCCCTTAAATCCGGCGCGCTGACCCTGGCCCCCATATAGCGCGAAACCCCGTTGATAATCGCGATACTGCTCTCGACTTTGATATTCGCGCCCATCCGCGTCAGTTCATCGACATAGCGAAAACGGTTTTCAAAAATACTTTCCGTTACCGTACTGGTTCCCTGTGCGATTCCTAACAGAACAGACATCTGCGGCTGCATATCCGTCGGAAAACCCGGATATGCCAGTGTAGTAACCTGTGTATGGCGCATCGGCTTGGAGGAAACAACCCGGACCGCATCGTCAAATTCTTCTACCTCGCATCCGACTTCGATCAGTTTGGCGCTCGTCGCCTCCAAATGCTTTGGAATCACATTTTTTACCGTCACGTCCCCTTTGGTAGCCGCTGCCGCAAACATAAACGTGCCCGCCTCAATCTGGTCCGGTATAATCGAATACTCGGTCGCATGCAGTTTTTCTACGCCTACGATACGGATCACATCCGTGCCTGCCCCGCGGATCCTGGCGCCCATGCTGTTTAAAAAGTTTGCCACATCGACGACGTGCGGTTCTTTCGCCGCGTTTTCAATAATCGTCTTGCCGTCCGCCATAGAAGCCGCCATCATAATATTAATCGTAGCGCCAACAGATACTTTATCGAGATAGATATGCGTTCCTTTCAAATGATCCGCCTGTGCGACAATCAGGCCATGCTGAATCGTCACATCCGCGCCCATTGCCCGAAACCCTTTTAAATGCAGATCAATCGGCCTGCTGCCGATATCACAGCCGCCCGGCAGCGCCACCTCCGCATGATTATATTTTCCAAGCAATGCGCCCAAAAGGTAATAAGATGCACGTATTTTTTTCATATATTCATATTCCACACACAGTTCGCGGATCATAGATCCGTTGATTTTTACAGTGTGTTCATCCACGCGGTCAATCCTGGCTCCAATTTCCACCATCGCGTCCAGCAATACATTGATATCACGTACATTTGGAAGATTGTCAATCGTAACTGTTTCATCCGTCATAATAGCGGCAGCCAGAATCGCCAGCGCCGCATTCTTAGCTCCCCCTATTTCCACTTCCCCTACCAATGGGATCCCACCTTTGATCACATAATACTGTTCCATCTCACACCTCAATCCATCCTGCTCGATTCTCTATTTCCCCAGTCCTCGTCTACACGTATTTTTCTATTTCGGAATCATTTGCCTGTTCTGTTTTATCCTCTATGTTCTGTTTTTCTTCAAATTTCAGAAACCTTTATCAACACGTAATTATAGTAGCTTATTTTCTGGTTTGTCAAGCCTTTAAATAAATTCTCCAAAATTACCAGTACGGCCCAACCCAAAAAGGCGCAAAAAATTTTTCGGGCGGCGTCAAAAACATCTCTGCGTATATTCCTATAATAATCTCTCTAAGATATTTTATTCCGCAGCCCGAAATTGGTTCCATTCTATTATTTCCACCTTTTTTACTTTGCAAACTGGCTGTTGTAAAGGGCAGCGTAAAATCCCGCTTTCTGTAAAAGGTCCGTATGGGAACCCTGCTCGATAATTTTTCCGTCGCGCATCACAAGGATCACATCCGCGCTTTCGATCGTAGAAAGCCGGTGCGCCACAATAAAACTGGTCCTGCCCTGCATCAACGCCGCAAACGCATTTTGGATTTTCATTTCTGTACGTGTGTCAATCGATGAAGTCGCTTCGTCTAAAATCAGCATCGGCGGCAAACAGAGCATGACCCGCGCAATACACAAAAGCTGTTTCTGCCCCTGCGACAGGTTGCCGCCGTCTTCGGTAATATACGTATCATACCCGTCCGGCAGGCGCTTAATAAAACTATGCGCATGCGCCGCTTTCGCCGCCCTGACCATTTCATCTTCCGGCGCGTCCGGTTTTCCCATACAGATATTATCCCGGATCGTACCGCTGCGCAGCCAGGTTTCCTGCAGCACCATCCCATAAGAACCGCGCAGGCTTTTTCGGGTAATATTCTGAATCTGTGTCCCGCTGACCTTAATCGCCCCCGCGTCCGGATCATAAAACCGCATCAGCAAATTGATCATCGTCGTCTTTCCGCACCCGGTCGGCCCTACGATCGCGATTCGCTGGCTCGGCAGTACATTCAAATTAAAATCCTCAATTAATTTTTTGTCCGGTACGTAGGAAAAACTCACATGTTCCAAATCCACACTTCCATCCGCATGTTCCAGGACCCTTGCGCCGGCATCGTCCGCCATTTCCGGCTCTTCTTCAATCAGTTCAAAAATCCTCGCCGCACAGGCCAGCGCATTCTGCAGCTCGGTGATCACACCGGAAATTTCATTAAATGGTTTGGTATACTGGTTCGCGTAACTTAAAAAACAGGAAAGCTGTCCGATGCTCAGACTTCCGGCGATTGCCGCAAGCGCGCCGAAAATGCCGACTCCGGTATAAACCAGGCTGTTCACAAAACGAGTGGAAGGATTCGTAATCGACGAAAAGAAAATCGCGCGCAGGGAATATTTTTCCAAATCCGCGTTAATTTCATCAAACTGTTCCAATGCTTCCGTTTCATGGCCAAATGCCTGCACCACTTTCTGATTTCCGATCATTTCGTCAATCAGAGCCGTCTGCTTCCCCCTGCTCTGTGACTGTTGCTGGAACATCTGATAGGTGCTCTTTGCGATATAAGCCGCTACAAGCAGAGATACCGGCGTCACAACCACGACGACCGCCGTAATCCGGATATTGATCGAAACCATAAAGCAAAGCGTGCCCACAATCGTAAGCAGGCCGGTAAACAACTGTGTAAATCCCATCAGCAGCCCGTCCGCAAACTGGTCCACATCCGCGATTACCCGGCTGACGATTTCCCCCGTAGAACGGGAATCAATATATTTTAACGGGAGGATTTCTATTTTGCGAAACGCCTCTTCCCGGATATCCCGGATGACCTGATACGTAATCCGGTTATTAATCACATTCATCAGCCATTGAGCCAGCGCTGTCACAGCGATTAAAATGGCCGCCTTTTTGATAATTTCCGATATCCCGTCAAAATCCACCAGCCCTTGTTCAATAATCAAATCCACCGCATTCCCGGTCAAAATCGGAAAATATAAGGTAGCAAATACCGTCACCGCCGCAAACAGCAGGGACAGGATCACCAAAAACCAATATTGCCGGATATAGGCCAGTACTTTTTTTAATGTCTGTAACTGCCTGCTCTTTTCTGCTGTTTTCATGATTCTGCCTCCTTTCGGTCATTTTGCGGTACCGGCGGCTGTGAACGGAACTGGGACGCATAAATTTCCTGATACACGCCGCACGATTCCAGCAGTTCTTCGTGCGTCCCTTTTCCAACCAGCTCCCCATCGTCCATGACCAGAATACAATCCGCGGACTGTACGGACGAAGTCCTTTGTGATACGATAAATACCGTCGGGTCATAATCCAGCTCCCGCAGCGACTTTCTAAGCTTCGCATCGGTCGCAAAATCAAGCGCGCTCGCACTGTCGTCCAAAATCAGGATTTCCGGCCTGCGCACAAGCGCCCGGGCAATCGTCAGCCGCTGGCGCTGCCCGCCGGACAGATTTTTGCCGCCCTGCTCGATCCTTTCATCCAGGCCATGTTCTTTTGCGCGGATCACATCCGCCGCCTGCGCGGCTTCCACCGCGGCCATAATCTGCGCATCGGTCGCATCCGGGTTGCCCCATTTCAAATTCTCTCGGATCGTTCCTTTAAATAATACCGCTTTTTGCATTACTACCCCGATTTTCTGCCGCAGCGCCGAGGGGTCATAGGCACGCACATCGATGCCGTCGATTTTTACCGAACCGTCCAAAACATCATAAAATCTTGGGATCAGGTTTACCACCGTACTCTTTCCGGAGCCAGTCCCTCCGATAATCCCGATGGTTTCCCCTTTGCGCGCCTGAAAATCAATCCCCGTAACCGCATGTTCCCCGCTGCCGTGGTACGACATACTGACGCCGGAAAAATCCACTTTCGGCGCTGCCTGTACAGACTGCGTCTGTTCCCGCACGCTTCCGTCATCCGGCATCCCTGTTTCCAAATCCAGGACATCGGCCACACGCTTCCCGCATGCGATCGCTTTCGTCACGCTTACGATCAGATTGGCCAGTTTAATCAGTTCTACCAAAATCTGCGACATATAATTGACAAGCGCTACCACTTCACCCTGCGTAAGATAGCCGGAATCCACACGCACGGCGCCAGTCCAGATCAGCACCAAGGTTGCCGCATTTACAATCACATAAGTGACCGGATTTGTTAACGCGGAAATTTTGCCGACATACTGCTGATTTTTATTTAGGCTTTGATTCTTACGCTCAAATGCGCGGATCTCTTCTTCTTCTTTATGGAACGCACGGATCACACGTACCCCGGTAAGGTTTTCCCGCACCAGCAATAATACTTCGTCCAGACCGCCCTGTACTTTTTTGTACAAAGGGATGCTGGCATACATCACGCCGAATACGACCACCGACAGCAGCGGAATCGTGACAACAAAAATAAAAGCCGCCTTAACATCTACCGTAAACGCCATTACCATAGCGCCAAATACAATAAACGGCGAACGCAGAAACAGACGCAGAAACAAATTGATCCCCGCCTGCACCTGGTTGATATCGCTCGTCATACGCGTAATCAGCGTAGACGTTCCCACTTGGTCAATTTTGGAAAACGAAAGGCTCTGGATATGGGCAAATACCGCGTGGCGCAGCCTGGACGCCATGCCGACCGCCGCCCTGGCAGCAAAAAACTGCGCCGTAATCGAACAGACCAGCCCAATGAGTCCAAGCCCAACCATAACCATACACATGCGCAATACATACGGTTGATCTGCGCCCGCGATTCCGACGTCAATGATTGCCGCCATGACCAAAGGCACGATCAATTCAAACGTCGCCTCCAGCATCTTAAATAACGGGGCTAAAATACTTTCTTTTTTATAGCCCCCAAGAAAATACAAGATTTTTTTCATAACTCCACCCTCGATCTTTAAAACTCCGTTAAAGCCCGCACAGGCCGGGCAAACCACAGCCTGCTGTTTTTTATTCCGTTTTATTTTCGTCTTCCGTCCCTGCCGTATCACCCTCTGTTTCGTCCGTCCCGCTGTCTGTCCCTTCGGCGTCATCCGTCGCGGTTTCTTCCTGTTTTACTGTATACAGTTCATCAAAATTAACCTTTTCCCATTCGCTTTCGTTGATGCTCCATTTACAGCCATCTTTGTATCCCTGCAGCACTTCATCGTATTGATCGTTGCGCCGCTGTGTTAAAATCGACTCTTTTTTCGTTTCCGCGGCCGCCTTATCGTCCGTAGAATCCATACGGACCACATAGTAACCGTTGTCTGTCTCTACAAGGCTGTCCGCCAGCTCCTTCTCTTTCAGCTTGTCCGCGGCCTTTAACACATCCAGTTCCATACTCGTCGTATTTTCCTCTTCCGTAAGGTCGCCCGTGCCATACGAACAAGTCTGTATCGTATACTCTTCGGCTTCGGCTGCTTTTTCCATATCATCCGCGGCCGCCTTTAAAAAATCCTCCGCATCCGCTTTCTCGTCTTTTGCATCGTCCGTGGTCGTTTCGGTATTGTCCGATTTATTAAATCGTACATAACTAAATGTCTTTTGTGCGCATTCTTCAGCGGTTACGTTTGTATCAATCTGTTCTTCAATCGCCGCGCGCATTTTAGACTGGACCTTGTACAGACGCAGCATTTCTTCCACTGTTTCCTGGGTAGCGCCCATAGCCTTTTGCGCATCCGCGCTGTTTTCCTCCAAAAACTTTGCGGCCGCTGCCGTAATTTCCGACTTTTCCTGATCCGTCAGCTCCACCTTGTAATCCGCCGTATGCGCGTCCATTAAATAATATTCCTGAATCCGCTCCATAACACTGTCTTTGACAGACTGCTCCATCGTCGTACCGCTTCCCGAATCCGAACTCCACATATTTTCTCCATAATAAGACAAAAACGTAGCGTCCATCTGCACCGCCTGTACCTGCGCAATAAAATTCGCCAAACCAATGGAAATTTCTTTATCATCCAATGTGGCCGCCACTGCCTTTGCATTGACAGAATTTCCGCATCCTGCTACCTGCAAAGACGCCAACATGGCTGCTGACAATAAAAGTGCCGTTATCTTTTTCAATTTCATAATGATACGTCTCCTCCTGCTCATATTCTGGATTATTATAGAGCAATTACAGGCGTTCCGCAAGAAATTTCATTATTTTTTCACAAAACGCACCATTAAAGGGATCGATAAGATCCGCCCGCCTCCAAACAAATTTCCCCCATATCCGCAATCAGTTCCCCCAGCAGCGTCAGCACATCCTTTCTTTTGCTGTCCCTGCTGTTTTTTACCAAACGATACAAAAAGACCGGATTCCTCCCAACCGGCGTAAACGTAAGCCTGCGGTCATACTGGGTGACCAGCATCGGTATTTTGGACGTCTGTACCTGTGCATGTTCATGCATAAGCAGCTTGAGCGTCGTCCCCTTTTGTATAATCTCTTTGATATAAATCCGGTGCGCCTTGGCTTTCACCTGCGCGATCCGAATCAGGTTATTTACGGATTTTGGCGGATCTCCAAAGCGGTCCAGCAGTTCTTCGAGCATCTCGTCGGCTTCCTCCTGTGTCTCTATGCCGGCGACCCGTTTGTAAATATCCAATTTTTGATATTCATTCGGGATATAGGACGGCGGAATATACGCGTCTATATCAATGTCGATGGATGTTTCAAACGCTTCCTTAGGCGCGTCTCCTTTTGCCAGTTTCACGGCTTCGTTCAGCATTTTGCAGTACAGGTCATAGCCTACCGCTTCCATATGCCCGCTTTGCTGCGCGCCGAGCAGGTTTCCCGCACCCCTGATTTCCAAATCCCGCATCGCGATTTTAAACCCGCTGCCCAGATCCGTAAACTCCTTAATCGCTGCCAGGCGCTTTTCTGCCACTTCCTTTAACATCTTGTCCCGTTTGTACATTAAAAATGCATAAGCCGTCCGATTGGAACGCCCAACCCGTCCGCGAAGCTGGTACAACTGTGACAGCCCCATATTGTCCGCATCCTGGATAATCATGGTATTTACATTTGAAATATCTAATCCTGTTTCAATAATTGTCGTAGATACCAAAATATCAATTTCCCCGTTGATAAACTGGTACATAATATTTTCCAGTTCCCGTTCTTTCATTTGTCCGTGCGCAAATGCGGTTGCGGCATCCGGCACAAGGCTTTGTACTTTCGCAGCCACATCTTCAATCTGGTTTACGCGGTTAAATACATAATAAACCTGCCCGCCCCTGGCAAGCTCACGCACGATCGCTTCCCGCACCATCTCCTCATTATATTCCATGACATAAGTCTGAATCGGCACCCGGTCTACCGGAGGTTCTTCCAATACACTCATATCACGGATGCCAATCAGGCTCATATGCAGTGTTCTGGGGATCGGTGTCGCCGTCAATGTCAAAACATCAACGTTTGTTTTGAGTTTTTTGATTTTTTCTTTATGCGTAACGCCAAACCGCTGCTCTTCATCCACAATCAAAAGCCCGAGGTCCTTATACTGCACATCTTTGGAAAGCACTCGATGCGTGCCCACAACAATGTCGATCATTCCTTTTTTTAAGTTCTGAATTGTTTTTTTCTGTTCCGCCGGCGTCCGAAAGCGGCACAATAATCCCACGGTAACCGGAAAATCCTGCATGCGCTGCTGAAAATTATTATATACCTGCTGTGCAAGAATCGTCGTCGGCGCCAGATACACCACCTGTTTGCTTTCCTGCACCGCCTTAAACGCGGCCCGAATCGCGATCTCTGTCTTTCCATAGCCGACATCCCCGCAAATCAAACGGTCCATAATCTTCGAACTTTCCATATCATGCTTGGTTGCTTCGATTGCCGCTGTCTGGTCTTCGGTTTCTTCGAATGGGAACATTTCCTCAAATTCCCGCTGCCAAATGGTATCCGGCCCATAAACATACCCTTTCTGGTTTTCGCGCGCCGCATAAAGCTGTACAAGTTCTCCGGCGATCTCTTTGACAGCCGTACGTACTTTGGTTTTTGTTTTCTTCCATTCCAGACTGCCCAGCGTATTGAGCTTTGGCTTTCCCGCGTTTGCACCGGCATATTTTTGAATCATATCCAACTGTGTCGCCAGTATATACAACGTGCCGCCCTTTGCATATTCAATCTTAATATAATCTTTTGTCGTTCCTTCTACCTCTATTTTTTCGATTCCCCGGTAAATTCCCAGCCCATGATTTTCATGCACCACATAATCGCCGATTCCCAAATCCGAAAAGCTGGAAATCTTTTCGCCGCTGTTTGCGTGGCGGCGCTTTTTTTTCTTTTTTTCCGCCCCAAAAATATCGCTCTCGGATATTACGACAAATTTCTGCATCGGATATTCATAGCCGCGCTTTACCTTTCCGTATAAGGTCATCACTTCCCCCGGCTTTACCGTATGGTCATAATCCTGCGTATAAAACGCATTGATGCCCTCTGCTACGAGGTCCTGTGTCAGACGGTTCGCCCTTGTCCGCGATCCAGATAATAAAATCACCTTATAATTTTTTTCTTTATATTGTTTTAAATCCTTGACTAAAAGTTCAAAACTGTTATTATACGGATTGACTGTACGGGTCTGCACCGGATATACCTTGGCGATCGCCAGCTCCGGTACCTTTAATTCCAATGTTGCAAGCGCAACTGTGTGCAGCCGTTCCAGCCGTGCCAGGATTTCCTTTGCCAGATACAGGGCGTCAACCTGTCCCGGCAGGATATATCCTTTTTCCAGACGCTGCTGCATACTTTCCACGTACTCTTTTTCGACCGCCGCGGCCTGTTCCGCAATACGTACCGGTTCATCGAGCACGACTACCGTATGTTTCAAATCAAAATAATCCAGCAGGGAAACCGTCTGATCGGCAAAATAAGTCAGATAGGCTTCCAGATTTGCGCTGCCGCCAAGCTCTGTTACTTCTTCCCCCAGTGCATCCACCATTTGCTGCAGCCTTGCCGCCTCTTCCGTCTTGCCCTCCGCGCGAAACTGTGCGGTTAGTTTGTCTTTCTCAGCCAATATCTTTCGGATCCCCTCCTGCCTGTGCGCTTCATCCATTTGAAACTCCACAGCCGGATAAATAAATACTTGGTTTAAATTTTCTATAGAACGCTGGCTTTCAGCATCGTAGCTTCGGATCGAATCAATCTCATCACCCCATAATTCAATCCGGTAAGGATTGTCCTCTGTCAGGACATATACATCCAAAATACCGCCCCGGACAGCAAACTGCCCCGGCGCCTCCGCCTGATAATTCCGCTCATAGCCCATCTGCGCCAGGTCTTTCTGCATTTCATGCATATCCATCATCGCGCCTACCTGCAGCTTTTTTATCCTAGACAAAAAGCCGGCTGGCTCCGCCATCCGGTTCATAAGGGCATCCAATGTAGTAACTACCGTACCTTGTGTTTTCTGTGCCAGCAGTTTTAGTACATCAATGCGCTCTCTTCCAAGTTCATTGCCCCGTATATCCGACTGGTAAAAAAGAATGTCCCTGGCCGGAAAGTAACGGACATTCGGGTCAAAAAAACGATACTCTTCACAAAATTCCCTGGCCCGCTGCTCTGTAAATGTTACAATCAGACGGCTGAATTCCGATCCGCTCAAACAATGGACCATATGCAGCTTCTGCGAATCAATACATCCGGTTAACTGCAAAATCCCTGCCAGAGACTCTGTATGGAGCAGGGACACGATTTCCTTAAATTCCGTCATACTGCTGATTGGTTCTAAAAACGCTTCCATAATTCACTCCCATCTATTCTGCAAAACTATGAAATCTATATTTTCTTTTTATTATATTCATTCATTGCCTGTGCAATATCACCAGTAATAATCAATTCCGCCGCCGCCAGCGCATGCGCAACGGCTTCCATGACCGTCACCCGTTCTTCTTTCGTAAAATGGCCCAGCACATAATCGGCCAGATCCCATCCTTCCGGTTTCTGGCCGACGCCAATCTTTATCCGCGCAAATTCCTGCGTTCCCAAATGCGTAATGATATTTTTCATCCCATTATGGCCTCCCGCACTGCCTTTCTGCCGGATCCGGATATTCCCCGGTTCCAGGCTGATATCATCATAAATCACTAAAAGCTGGGATTCCGGATCCAGCTTATAATAGTCCAGCAGAGCGCGAACCGCCTCGCCGCTTTGATTCATATAGGTCTGCGGTTTTACAAGCAGCACTTTTTGTCCCGCAATCACTCCCCTGCCGCAGACTGCCCTGTCTCTGATTTCATTTGTTGTTATATGATATTGATCCGCTATTGCATCAATCGTATCAAACCCGATATTGTGCCTTGTATTTTCATACTGCCTGGTCGGATTTCCAAGTCCTGCTATCATATACATCACTGGCTCCTCTTTCCTGTCGTTCGATCTTTTTAAATATTGTTTCAAATAATCTGTTAGACGCGTCATATGCGAATATCCTCAATTTCTGCTCTTTATTTCACGCTGGCTGTATTCCATTGTAGTTTACCCTATTTTTTTGTATTTGTCACCAACAGATTGCGAATTTACATATTTTTCGTTCTGATTCATATACATATATCAAATAAGCGCAAAGATTGGTATCTTCCCATGAAACCACCTTCTTTTAAGTTTATCGTTTCCATAGAAATCCTGGCTCTTCTTACCATCACAATTCTCACCTGGTACCAGCACCGAGACGGCCTTTGTTTATTTAATTTATTAAATAATGATTTTAAAAACGAGTCCGCAATGGCATTGGAAATGCAATCTACGCAGGGCCGCGGCAAAGAATTGATCAAGTGGGTGGATTTTAAGGTTACAAGCGAAGCCATGAATGATGCGTATCAATACGACTTAAAAGCACATGACACAGACACGCCGATCGACTGGGTCTGCCTGCTTGCCATACTGGGCGCAAAATATGGAGGTGATTTTAAACATTACAAATCCGCGGATATGGACACGATCGCCGCCGGACTGCTGAAAAAAGAAACTACTTTGGAGCAGCTAACCAAAGACCTGAAATACTACGATTACTACAACGAAGCCTATCATGCGGTACTCGGCGGTTTCGTAGGGGATTATCAGACCGAAGGCCATACCTCCTATGGCCTGAAAGCATTTTCTCCGATTGCCAAAGGGTTCCCCTACACCGATTACGATGATTTCGGCTCTTCACGTTCGTTTGGTTACCGCCGCCAGCACCTCGGACATGACATGATGGGACAGATCGGAACCCCGATTATTGCTGTGGAATCCGGTTATGTGGAATGCCTTGGCTGGAACCGTTACGGCGGCTGGCGCATCGGCATCCGCAGCTTTGATAAAAAACGTTACTATTATTACGCCCACCTGCGCCAGAATTTTCCTTACGCAAAGAAACTAAAAGAAGGCAGTGTCGTGACTGCCGGTGATGTAATTGGCTATATGGGCCATACTGGATATAGCGATAAAGAAAATGTCAACAATATCGATATTATCCACCTGCATTTCGGGCTGCAGCTTATTTTTGACGAATCACAAAAAGACGGAAACGGAGAAATCTGGATTAGCTGTTACGAACTGGCCCGTTTTTTATCTCAAAACCGGTGTGAAACTACTAAAAACGAAGCTACCAAGGAATGGCGCCGTGTACAGGAAATGACCGATCCTTTAGCCGAAGCTTACAAAAAGCAGACGCGGCAGAAAAAATAACGTCCGGCCCAGGCATTATCTTAGGCACAAAAACAGCGGCAGACGGGTTTCTGCGCTCCGCCTGCCGCTGTTTTCCTTTCGAACCTGTTTCCTTTATCATGTTGCTTCGATCTTAATGCCCGGGATGGACATTTGACCTATCTATTCTTGTGCCGCTTCTTTCGCTGCCTTATTTTCTTCTGCCACTTCTTTCGCTGTCTTTTTTCCGCAGCATTTTATGCCGCTTTGTTTTTTATGTCTCTTCTTTGGCTGTCTTTCTTTTTTAGCCGGTGTTTCACAGCTTCATTTTTATCTCTTCTGTTTAGTCTCTTTTTTTAGTCTCTTTTTCTGTGTCTCTTTTGTGTCTCTTTTTTTAGTCTCTTTTTTGTGTCTCTTCTTATGCTGTCTTTGCTTTTTCTTTTCTTATGATGTTTCTTTATGACGTCTCTTTATAATGTCTCTTTATGATGTCTCTTCTTGTGCTGTCTCTTCTCGCGTTGTCTCTTCTTGTGCTGTCTCTTCTTGCGCTGTTGTTTCTTCCACCGCTTCTTGTGCTGTCACTTCTGCTGTCTGTTCTTCCTGTGTCTCTTCCTTTGGTGTCTTGCTTTGTTCCGTTTGCCCATCCCCGTCATCAACTGCTGTTTGTTTGCGGTACTCATCCAATATGATCCCCTGAATCCTGTCCCTTGTTTCTGAGTTGATCGGATGGGCAATATCACGGAACTCGCCATCAGCCGCCTTTCTGCTCGGCATTGCAATAAATAACCCTTTCACTCCCTCAATAACTTTGATATCATGCACGACAAACTCATCATCAATCGTGATCGATACCACGGCTCTCATTTTGCCTTCTTTTTCTACTTTTCGGACTCGGACATCTGTTATACGCATTATCTTTCGCCCCCTTTTCTTTTAATCAACACGACACATACAGGATGTGTCATGTCTTATATGTGATATCTTTCATTTTTATCTTCCACAACTACTTTTACCTCACCATCCCCACAATAATATGTATTTGCCTTTAATGTTCCCCTGCTCTCCACTACGCAGTTTTCAATATGCGTATTATCCCCTATATATACTTCATTCAATATGATCGAATTTCGGATCACACAATTCTTTCCTACAAATACCTCTTTAAACAAGATCGAATTTTCTACCTTGCTGTTAATGATGCAGCCGCTGGAAATCAAGCTGTTATGTACCTCGGAACCAATATTATATTTTGCCGGCGGCAGATCATCCACCTTGGAATATACATGCGGATAATCCCGAAAGAAAAACTTGCGTACTTCTGGTTTCAGGAAGTCCATATTTGTTTTATAATAAGAGTCTACGGTAGAAATATTGCTCCAGTATCCTTCTAATTTATATCCGTACATCCGTTTTAAATTTTTATAACGGATCAATATATCCGTAACAAAGTCGTTTCGGCTCTCCTGCGCGCAATGTTCCAGCAAATCGATTAGCTGCCGTCTGCGGATGATATAAATACCCGTAGAAACCGTATTGGAATGCGCCACCATCGGCTTTTCCTCAAATTCCACAATTCTGGAATCTTCATTCATCCGGACTACCCCATACCTGCTGACATCTTCCGATAAATCCATGTCTTTTACAACAACGGTAATATCCGCCTTTTTCTCAATATGATAATCCAAAATCTTATTATAATCTACCTTATAGACGCAGTCGCCGCTTGTTATGATCACATACGGCTCATGACAGCGTTTTAAAAAATCGATATTCTGGTACATCGCGTCCGCTGTTCCGCGGTACCACCAGCTATTGTCCGCTGTCACAGTCGGCGTAAATACATACAATCCGCCCTGCTTCCTGCCAAAATCCCACCATTTGGACGAACTTAGATGTTCGTTCAAAGAACGCGCATTGTACTGCGTCAGCACAGCAACCTTTTGGATCTGTGAATTGGTCATATTGCTTAACGCAAAATCAATGCAGCGGAAGCTGCCGCCTACCGGCATAGCTGCAATTGCCCTTTTTCTTGATAGTTCCTGCATGCGGTTGTTATTACCGCCGGCCAGTATCAGTCCCAGTGCTTTCATTCCATTTCACCTGCCTTTATAATAGAATCCCCTCCTTCCAGCATTCCGTTTGGATAATCCGAAGCGGCTGTTATGCCGGAAATCGCCGTATTTCTGCCGATTCTGACATCTGCCGGAATGATGGAATCTTCTGCGATTGTAACCAGGTCAAATGCATACACTTTTGGATTATACCTGCTTGGCGCATACTCTCCGACGCCGATTTGCGCCCGGTCGCCGATTTTTGTGTTTTCCGCAACAATCCCTTTGTCTATGACCACATTTTCTCCTATTACAACATCCTGCATAATAATGGAGTTGCGGACAACAGAACCTTTTCCAATGGTAACGCCCGCTCCTACAACAGAACTGTATACTTCACCGAAAATTTCGCTTCCTTCCCCGATCAGGCTTTTTTCCACGATTGCTTGCGGTGCAATATACTGCGGTACAATAATATCGCATTTGGTATAGATCTTCCAGTATTTCTCATACAAGTTAAATTCCGGAATCAGATCAATCAGTTCCATATTTGCTTCCCAATAAGAACCCAGTGTTCCTACATCTTTCCAATAACCGTTGTATTCGTAAGCAAATATTCTGGAACCTCTTTCATGCAGATAAGGAATAATATGCTTTCCAAAATCACAGTTGCTCTGATCCTTTAAAGTCACAAGCGCATCCTTTAATACTTTCCAGCTAAAAATATAAATGCCCATGGATGCCATATTGCTGCTTGGATGATCCGGTTTTTCTTCAAACTTTACAATCCGTTTCTCATCGTTGGTAACCACGATGCCGAACCGGTTTGCTTCTTCGATCGGAACCGGCATGGCGGCAATTGTTACATCTGCATTATTTGCCTTATGAAAATCAAGCACTTCTTCGTAGTCCATCTTATAAATATGGTCCCCGGACAAAATCAGAATATATTCCGGATTATAATTTTCCATATATTTCAGATTTTGATAGATTGCGTTTGCAGTCCCGGTATACCATTCACTGTTATCACTTTTTTCATATGGCGGCAATACGGTAACGCCTCCATTGTTCCTGTCCAAATCCCACGGTATTCCTATACCGATATGTGTATTCAAACGCAGCGGCTGATACTGTGTCAGCACGCCTACGGTATCGATCCCGGAATTGATACAGTTACTGAGCGGGAAGTCAATAATGCGGTACTTTCCACCAAATGCCACTGCGGGTTTCGCCACGGTCGACGTCAGCACGCCAAGTCGGCTTCCCTGGCCCCCTGCCAGCAGCATGGCAATCATTTCTTTACAAACCACTTCGCTCACCTCACGTTTATTATAAGTCTATGATTCAAATATTATAGCATATAATTTTTTAAATGTACATCATTTTTCACATTTTGGTGCCAGTTTTTCGCCTGTTTTTGTCGAATTTAACAAAAATTAACGATGTATTTCTTTTGCTCGAAACAAGAAATAAATTGCAAAAAACGAGGATATGATTATAATAAAAGTATGCCGCCCTGTCAGGCCCCGCCACATCCGCGCCTGCCGCGTGCGGTTCAAAAATAACAGATTGTGCAGGTGTTTACTATGTATCAGATTCATTTTAACCAGCCGGTCCATATCCATTTTATCGGGATCGGCGGAATCAGCATGAGCGGCCTTGCTGAAATTCTTTTAGAGGAACATTTTACCGTTTCCGGTTCCGACTCCACAGAGTCCGAACTGACCAGGCATCTTGCGGCATCCGGCGCGCATATTTTCTACGGGCAGCGCGCGGAAAATATTACACCGGAAATTGACCTGGTCGTGTATACCGCCGCAGTGCATACGGACAATCCGGAATACCAGGCGGCTCAAAAAGCAGGTATCCCTATGCTCAGCCGCGCGCAGCTTTTGGGACAGATGATGAACAATTACGGGCAGTCCGCGGCGATTGCGGGCACACACGGAAAAACAACGACCACCTCTATGTTTTCCCATATCCTGTTGGCTGCCGGTTCTGATCCAACTATATCGGTGGGCGGTATTTTGCCAGCAATAGGCGGAAATATCCGTGTCGGCCATTCCGAGTACTTTGTTACGGAAGCATGTGAATACACAAACAGTTTTTTGGAATTTTTTCCAAGATACAGCGTAATATTAAATATAGAGGAAGACCATCTGGATTTTTTTAAAGATCTGGATGACATCCGGGACTCGTTTCGCCGCTTTGCGTCGCAGACCCCGGCTGACGGCACCGTCATTGTCAACAGCGCGATTACCGAAATCCATAGCCTTTTAGAGGGTATTGCCGCTTGTGTTGTTACCTTTGGCCCGGATCGTACCAGTGACTTTTATCCGGAAAACATTTCCTATTCAGAAACGGGCAACGCGCAATTTCAGATCATGCACCGCGGGAACAAAGTCTGTGATGCCGTCCTAAATGTACCCGGCGCGCATAATATCAGCAACGCGCTGGCCGCGGCCGCACTGGCTGTGCAGATGCGCCTTCCGGCCGAAGCGGTCGCAGAGGGCCTCGCCGCGTTCGGCGGTACCGACCGCAGATTTCAATTAAAAGGAACACGCGCCGGCGTTACCGTGATTGACGACTATGCGCATCATCCGACAGAAATCACCGCTACTTTAAACGCCGCCGCAAATTATCCACATAAACGCGTCCTGTGCGTATTTCAGCCGCATACTTATTCCAGGACCAAGGCATTTTTAAACGAATTTGCCGAATCCCTGTCCGCCGCAGACCTCGTGGTACTGGCCGATATCTACGCCGCAAGAGAAACCGACGATCTGGGCATCAGTTCCAAAGATATTCTGTCCGGGCTGAAAGAACGGGGGGTTGAAAGCTACTATTTTTCCACATTTGAAAAAATTTTAGAATTTTTATCAAAAAAAACAATGAACGGCGACCTGTTGATAACTATGGGTGCCGGAGATATATTAAAAGTGGGCGAAAGCTTCCTGGAACTATAGTTATCCACATTATCCACATTTAATTGTGTAAAAGTCACATTTTTAAATGTGGATTTTTTGTGTCTGCCCCTCGTTTTTTCCACTGTTGGGAAAAGTTGCAAAATCTGCCTTTTTTCCCACTTTTATTATGCCGCCCGCCCGCTGTATCCACAATATCCACAGTATCCACAATGAGCTGCATCCCTTGATTTTACAGGGATTTTGTAAAAAATAAGACTTCTCATTTGGAAAATCCTGTGCTATAATCGGAGCAACAAGAGAGGGAATGCATATGGCTGAGATATTATTAAAACGTGACAGCCGAACCGCTGCCACATACGTACCAAATACTTTTATTGATGATTACATGACACATGCCGATGGGGAATTTGTCAAAATTTACCTGTATCTGCTCCGCTGTATGAACAGCAGCCTGGAAACTACCTGTTCCATTTCAGATATTGCGGACAAGTTTGACCATACGGAAAAGGACGTGACACGCGCTTTAAAATATTGGGAAAAAATGCAGCTACTCTGCCTAAAATTTAACAAAGAAGAGGAGCTGACCAGTATCTGCCTGTCGGAGCCTGCATCCGTACGCGTTACGCCCGACGCCGCAGCGCAAACAGCCCTTTATACTGTGTCTGTGCCTGCAGACCCGTTTACGGATCCTGATGCCTGCGGTACCGCACAATCCGCTTATCCCTGCGTTTACGACGGGACTGTACCCGCGGACACCGACGCTTATGCAGGCACCGCAAAGCAGGCTGCACCCGGCCAGGCCGAAGAAGTCTCCCCGGTACCGCAGCGCGCGGACTATACAAAACAGCAGCTTGCCCAGTTTCAGGAAGATGAAACCGTACAGGAAGTTTTATTTGTAGCCGAACGCTACCTTGCCCGTCCGCTCAAACACACGGAAATGCAGGTGATCCTGTACTGGATGGACAGACTGGAGCTTTCGCAGGATATGATCGATTACCTGATCGAACAGTGCGTCGCGAAAAACCACAAAGACATCTGGTACATGAATAAGATTGCCGTTTCATGGGCAGAACAAAAGATCCGCACACTTACCGCCGCCAAACAGGAATCGGCCGGACACAGCCAGACGGCGCGCCGGATCAAAAAAGCGTTTGGCATTTACGGCAGGGACCTGCTTGGAGAGGAACTGCAGTATTATGAAAAATGGACAGATGAAATGGAACTGCCCGCCGAGCTGATCGAGCTGGCGTGCAAACGAACGATTGACAGTATACATAAAGTCAGCTTTAAATACGCACATTCTATTTTGGAAGGCTGGCACAAACAAAATGCCCGTACCTTAAATGATGTAAAATTGCTGGATGCCCAATACCTGGAAGCAAAACGCAGGCAGATGAACGCAGGCAAAACGGCTGCTGTGGCCCACACCGCAAACGGAACGACAAGGAACGGCTTTGCCAACTTTAAACAGCGTACTTATAACTATGAAAAGCTTGAACGTGAACTGCTCAGTAACGTCAGGTAACGGGAGAATCGGGCTATGTCTTTATCAAATGCACAATATGACGAAATCCAGCGCCAATACCAGGCCAGGCAGCTACACAACGAGCATGCCGTGCAGAAACGCAGAGCACACCTGTACGGGATTTATCCGCGGCTCAAGGAATTGGAAGAACTGGCCGCTTCGGCCAGTATCCGCCATGCAAAGGAACTGCTGGACGGCAATGAAGCGGCACTTGCACAGTTAAAGCAGGAACTGGCCTATTACCGAAAAGAACGTCAGGCAGTCCTCGCACTTGCAGGGGTAGACGAATCCTATTTTGATCCCCCCTACACGTGCCCCGACTGCAAAGATACCGGCTATATCGGCCGGAAACGGTGCCACTGTTTTGAACAGGCAGCCATCGACCTGGTCTACACGCAGTCAAATATCCGGCAGATTTTGGAAGAAGAAAATTTTTCAAATTATAATTTTGCATATTATTCCGAAACGGCAGTCAATCCGGAAACGGGATTAAATGCCAGACAGACTGCGCACAATGCGGTACGGGATGTTTTATATTTTATCCAAAAATTTGATACCGCGTTTGAAAATTTGCTGCTGCTGGGCGAAACCGGCACAGGCAAAACCTTTTTATCCAACTGTATTGCAAAGGAGCTGCTGGATTCCAGGCATTCCGTAATTTATTTTACGGCATTCCAACTGTTTGAAATCCTGGAGAATTACAAGTTCAAAAAAGACGCCGACGCGGCAGCATCCATGCAGAATATTTTCAATTGCGACCTTTTAATTATTGACGACCTTGGTGCTGAAATGTCAAATACATTTACTGTCTCGCAGCTATTTTTATGCCTGAACGAACGGCTGCTGCGCAGCAAGTCTACGGTTATATCCACAAATCTTGGAATTGACGCCCTCAGCACGGTTTATACGGAGAGAATTTTCTCCCGGGTTATCAGCAGTTATACTATGATCAAGCTTTTTGGCGACGACATCCGCCTCCAGAAAAAACAGCTGCGGTAACTGCTCAACAATTATAAATGGAGGACTTATTATGCATTATGATGAAAACATGTTAGAATCGATCCCGGTGGGTGCGCTCGGACTGATTCCTATGTCAAGCTGCTCTTCCCTTGGTGAAAAAGTCGACCAGTATCTGGTAAAGTGGCGCCATGAACGCCAGTCCGACCATAAGGACACCATTGCGTTCAAAGGTTTTGAACGTGATACCTACATTGTCCATGCACAAAATCCGCGTTTCGGCACCGGAGAAGCAAAAGGCTTCCTGAAAGAATCCATCCGCGGCTATGACCTTTTTATCATGGTGGATGTGACAAATTACAATGAAACCTACACGGTCTGCGGCCACCAGAACCATAAATCGCCGGACGACCATTTTGCGGACTTAAAACGCATTATCGCCGCTGCAGGCGGAAAGGCCCGCCGGATCACGGTTATTATGCCGTTCCTTTATGAAAGCCGCCAGCACAGGCGTACCGGGCGCGAATCGATGGACTGCGCCATGGCATTGCAGGAACTGACCCGTATGGGCGTTGAAAATATCATTACCTTTGACGCACACGATCCGCGTGTACAAAATGCCATTCCGCTGTCCGGCTTTGAAACCATCCGCCCGTCCTATCAATTTATCAAAGGATTATGCACACATGTACCGGACCTGACTTTTGACGCGGACCATATGATGATGATCAGCCCGGATGAAGGCGCTACCGACCGTGCCGTATACCTCGCAAGCGTACTCGGCATCAATATCGGCATGTTTTATAAACGCCGCGATTACAGCCGCATTGTCGGCGGACGCAATCCGATTATCGCACATGAATTTTTAGGAGCTTCCGTAGAAGGAAAAGACTGTATGGTCATCGACGATATGATTTCATCTGGCGACAGCATGATTGAAGTGGCAAAAGAGCTAAAAAAGCGCAAAGCAAAGCGTATCTTTGTCATTTCTACATTCGGGCTGTTTACAAACGGGCTGGATAAATTTGATAAAGCGGTCGAAGACGGCACGATTTACCGCGTGATCACTACGAACCTGACCTATCAGACGCAGGAACTGCTGCGTAAGCCGTATTTTATTAACTGTGATATGAGCAAGTATATTGCCTATATTGTAGATACTTTAAATCATGACGCTTCCATTAGTGAATTGCTGAATCCGTATGACCGTATTAAACGGCTGGTAAACCGTTACGTAAATGGGGAGCTGCAGCCTGCCGCGGACAATACCGGGATTTCATAAAGCATCATCGACAGAGGGCTGTAGCACTGTTTTTCGTGCAACAGCCCCGTTTCTTGGCCGCAGATTGGCCTGCGCATCAAAAAAACGCCTGTGCACTGTACTTACAATGCACAAACGCTTTTCATAACTAATTCTCCTGGCTTGTATGATTTTAACCTGCGTTAAAATAAATCCACATCGCCTGTATACTTTCCATCATTAATTACATAATATACTTTAAATTCTTCCGGTTTAATATATATGTTTAAGGACTTAATCGATGATGCTCTGTGTCCGCTGGCAACAAATGCCGCTCTTACCCTCTCAATAATCGCCGCTTGCTGCGCCTGCTGCCCCTGATATTCAATGAATACATCAGGTTTTACTTCAGGCTTGTCGGTTTTCTTTGCTGCCGGTTTCTTTGCGCCAGATTTTTTTGCCGGTTTTGCGTCTTCTTTTTCCGCTTTCTTTGCCGCCGGTTTTGCGTCTTCTTTCTCCGCTTTCTGTCCTTCTTTTTTCGTCTGTTCTTTCTTGGCTACTACCGACTTTGCATCTAAACTTTCTGCTTCTGCTGCTCCTGCAACACCTTTGGTTTCTTTGTCTGTACTCATTGAGCTCATCTCCTGGACCTCCTACAATCTACTCACACACTAAAAACTTTTCCATTGCTAACAGAGCTTCTTTCTCGTCGTTGCCTTCTGTAATTATGTTAACGCTCATTCCTTTCGATGGATTGAATGCCATGATCCCCATAATGCTCTTCGCATTGATTTTGCGGTTATCATTCACAAACGTAATATTACTGTCAAACTGACACGCCACCTGAACAAGCTCTGCAATTGGATTCTCATGCCCTTTTGCTACATTTGAAACTATGATTTGCTTATTACTCATTTTCCCTCATATTCCTTTCCACTTCTCTGGTTATCAGTGTAGAATACACAAGTTCATAACGTAATATAGCCTATAAATCAGGCATTTGCAAGTGTTTTGCAAATGTTTTATTAATTTCTGTTAAAAACTCACGAATGACCTAACAAACATTCTGAATTTTTATGCACTTTTCAGCGTTTTTACCAAATACCTTATCCACGTTCCTGCATAATTATTTGCTGAAAACTTTCCGCTTCTTTTGCGATTTCCCCGCTTAATACAATCATGCAAATCAGGTTCGGCACAGCCATCAGCGCGTTTGCGATATCTGAAAAATCCCATGCCATCTGAAGCGTTGTAGTTGCCCCGATAAAAGCAAACAGGGAGAAAAAAACGCGGTAAACCATGTTGAATTTATGCGTACCCAAAAGATATTCCAGCGCTTTTTCCCCATGGTATTCCCATCCGAGAATGGTTGAAAACGCAAACAGCGCGATTCCTATCGTTACCATCCATCCGCCTGCCGGCCCTAATACCGTACGGAACGCTTCAATCGTAAGGGCCGATCCTTCTACCAGTTTCCCGGTCTCGTCCACCATGCCCAGCACGCCGGAAGACGCGATACAAAGTCCCGTGATTGTACATACCACAATGGTATCCCAAAATGTACCCGTCATATTTATGTAGGCCTGGCGTACCGGATGGTCTGTTGTCGCGGAAGCCGCCGTAATCGCCGCGGAGCCCATGCCCGCTTCATTGGAAAACACACCGCGCGCAATCCCATAACGCATTCCGCCCATCATGGAAGATACGATCGTCCCTCCGACACCGCCTGCAACTGCTTTTGTAGAAAACGCCATACGGAAAATTTCCGCGACGCCAGCCGGAACATTCTGAATATTGCCGAAAATCACGATAATACCGCCGATCATATAAAATACCGCCATACAAGGTACTACCACCGAGGATACCTTTGAGATGGATTTTATGCCGCCTACAATAATGACCAATGCCAGCAGCGTAATAATGAGCCCTGTCAGCCATTCCGGTACCTGAAAGGTCGAATAAACAGCACTGGAAATAGAGTTTGCCTGCGTCAGATTTCCGATTCCAAACGACGCGATCACGGCAAATAACGCGAACAGCCATCCCAAAACCGCTCCCATTGTCTTATTTTTAAATGCTTTGCGCATCGTATACATCGGGCCGCCGGACATTTCGCCCTGCTTATTCCTTTCCCGGTATTTGATCGCAAGCATGCATTCGCCAAACTTCGATGTCAGCCCGAAACAGGCGGATATCCACATCCATACAAGCGCTCCCGGACCGCCGGATACCATGGCGGTTGCAACCCCTACAATATTTCCGGTACCAATCGTTGCAGCCAGCGCGGTTGTAAGGGCCGCGAACGGCGACACATCTCCGGTTCCCCTGGTCACTGTCCTGGCTTCTTTACTTAGGGTACTTTTAATTGCATACGGCAGGTTCCTCCATGTCAGAAACTTTACCCGGACAGTCAGAAAAATTCCCGTTCCGACTAAAAGCACCAGCATGACCGGACCCCATACAAAATCGTCCACGATCTTGAGAACCTCTGCCAAAGTCTTCATCTTGCAACACTCCTTTCTTGTTTTTTGCCTGGCGCCGCTTAGCCGATGAAATCTTATCCCTTACTACGTTATGCACCATCCGGTAAAATATTCGCTACCGCCCATTCCTCTGCCGCCCGCAAAAATTTTCTCCAATTCCCGCCGCCTTTTGCCAAAGCCAAACTGTAACAAACATTCTGGAAATTACATGCGGGAGATTTGTCCCAATCGAACACATGCTGGTTCCCGCCCTTATCGCGAAAAAGGACAACGTCTTTACGTTGTCCCGCCATTAAGATAAAAACACTTCTTCTATTATAGCACTTTTATGTCATTTGTCAATTATTTTTTACTGATACGCCACATAAATACTGCCTGCGGCCGCAATCTGCGCTTCCGCTTCTTCCAAGGTCTTTTTCGTGATACCGCCCGACCTTGGATCATACAGCCATACATGCAGCGCGTCATAGCCTGCAATGAGCACTGCTTCCTGTGAACCGGCAATCGCCAGTACCGGCGTGCCGCAATTGACATAATATAAAATCTGTGTCAGGCTGCATCCGTCGATCTCGTAGACTTTTCGCCCGGTCAGAAGCGACTCCAGTATTTCCTGGGGCGTACTGCCCCGTTCCAGCAATTCACCCGCGCCGACGTCCGTTCCCTCATGCTTTAAAATGGCGCTGATGCATTTTGCGACCGACGAACCGGACGCATCCGCTTCTGCCGCTTCCACGTCCATGTACAACTGCGCGTTCTTTCTCGCGCGCTTCCAGATATACCGCTGCTGCCCGTCGACTACCATCCCCATTTCGGCATCCGCACTGCGGATCGCATCGGCAATGTCTGTTGTGGTTTTTATCACCTTTCCTTTCGCGTACGCAAAATAACATTCACGCTCCTGCGCGGCCTTCAGCGCGATTTCCTGATTCTCCTGCTTCATAATTTGTTTTGCGGCAATAAATACCGGTTTTTTCTCCTGCTCTGTCCCGGCCAGGGCAAGCTGCACCTGGGTTTGTTTGACTTCTGTAACGGTTGTGTGGACGACTTCCTGGTCATCATGTTCCTGCCCCCGGCTGACAATGGAATCCTGGGACGCCTGTTCGTATCCGTTATCCCCCCTGACCAGGCGGTGAATAATAAGGATCCCTTTATTAAACGATACACGGTCAATATAATAGCCTTTTTTACGGTACTTTTTCAATATCTTCGCACTGGACGCGTCGGCAATCCTAAGAGCATCCATCGGCGCCTGTCCGCCTGCCGATCCCTTGTCCAACGTAACGCCATATACGAGATCTTCCTGCAAAAAGCCGAGCACGCGCAGTTTTTTGCCGGATTTTACCGCAATCTTTTTTAACTGGTTATTTTCAAGATCCATAATCGAAATTTCCGTATGCCCTTCTTTGGAAATCCAAGCCAGATAGCGGTTGGATTCCGAAACCGCGTACATGCCGTCAGAAAACCCTTCCGCCGCTTCATAAGGCTCTAAGGCCTGCGTATCCGTCCGGTATAGCCTGCCGTCAAATAACAGATAAATACTTCCGCCCGCATTCTCATACAGCAGTTTTCCAAGCTCTGCCCGCAATACCTGGTAAGACTTGTCAAATATCATAAACCGTTTTTCTTCGTTTGTATTGGCCTGGCTGTTGTAATGCAGGAAACTAATCCCCACCTTGCCCTCATGCCTGCCGCGGTTCATATAACCATAAACGACATAATCGATATTCCCCGCTTCATCCATACTGAGTATCCGGATATCATGCTGCATATAATTTTCCCGGATATCAATGCCCTCATGCCCGCGGAAGCTAAATACCTCTGCCAAACGCCCGGTTGTTGCGTTATAGCTCCATAAATCCCCTTCCTGTACAAAGCAGGTTATCGTTCCGGCTTCATTCTGCATATATTCCACATCTTGGGAACGGATTCCAAGCTGCAGGTACGAGTCATACAAAAACTGGTTCACACCGACAAAAATCTGGTTCATCGTACGTTCAAAATTAAGCAGATACATGCGCTGGCTGGTATAACGAATCCGGTAATACTCTTCCACATTATAATATTCGAGCTGTCCGTCGTCCCCATTGACGGTCACGACATAATTGAGCAAAATCACGTTATAGGAATCGCTCATCTCCTTGATGGAGGGGATCGGCGCTGTAAGCCTGTCACAGTTCAAATCCGCCCATCCCGCCTGGGTCAGGCTGGAGTTAATCGTTACTTTCTGCAGGGTAGAATTATCCCCGGTCAAATCCGGTTCCCAGTACGTAGACAATGCGTCCGGTGTTTCCGAAAATGTAAGGTCGTTGATCTCTTTTGCAAACTTGACGCTTTCTGCCACATAGCAGTCCTGTGCGTCAGCAATCCTCGTATAGTAATAACAGGTGTTTTCATCCTGTTTCAGCTTGAACGTCAATATATACTCATTCGACTCCTCCAGAAGACTCTGCACCGGGATGCTTGTCCGGATCTGCTGATCCTTTTCCTGAAAGGACGCAATGCTGCCGTCCGAGACGAGCCGCTCACTGTCTATACTCCGAATCTCATACGAGATACTGTCAATCCGATAGCCGTATGTACGGACAAGCAGCGGGATTTCCTTGCTGTCAGACAAAGGCGTAATGGTATCACGCATTCCGGTAGCATCCATAGGCACCGTATACCCATGCAGTTCATTGATCTGTTCGTCCCCGTCATATAAGATGACCACAGGCAGAGAAGCCTCCTCCATATCCGTTGTCAAATCCAACTGGTCCTTATTGGTCAGCCGTCCTGCCACAATCACCGTAATGCAGAATACGACAGTAAGTACAACTGCTTTGATCAGCCCTTTTTTCATACGTCTCCATTCCTTTCCTAATGTGCGCAAATTTTATGTATCTGTACGATTCCATACGCCATTATTTTATCCGCATGTACTATGGGAAGCCGCCTGCCCGCAGACCACATTCCCCACCCCATCCATATAGGATGCAGAATGGATCTATGCCGGACAGCTTCCCTTTTTTACCATGCTGCCGTTATTTCCCGCCTTTTTTACCACCAGCGGCGGCAGCGGTTATGCCTGCAGCGTCTTTTATACATCTCATTGTACAGCATGACCTCGATCAATGTCCCAAGCCCCGGATTCCGCGACGGCGGACGTCCTGGCGGCGGAGGTCCTGGCGGCCATGGCGGAGGTCCTGGCGGCCCCGGCGGCCATGGCGGAGATCCCGGCGGCCCCGGCGGGCGTCCCGGTCCTGGCGGCCTGCCCGGCCAATACTGCTGCTCTTGTACCTGCTCTGCCTGCAGCTCTTGGCCCTCTTCCTGCGGAATCTGTGCCGCCGCTTGATAAATCCGGTCGCAGATCACCTTTAACATCAGCCGGTCCGGGTATTCGTCAAACATCATGCTGCCTTCATACTCCATTTTGTCGCATTCCTCTTCGACAAGCTTTTGGATCTGCCTGGCTTCTTCTGGATACAGATCTTTCATGCGTTCCATATCCCGCTCATATTCCAGTTCCGTCATATAGATATTCTGGATCGGATAGCTCCTATAGAACGGCATTCCCGGCGCTTGCTGGTACTGCTGCATACGCATAAATTGTTCCTGCTTATAATCCACGCAACTGTCTCCTGCATTTCGTTAATAACAGTATATGCAGCATCGCGCATGATGGCACCGTTTTTTTGAATATGATGATTATAAACTACCGCGCAAGGGGTTTCAAGACATTTTCAAAACCCTAATATTTTCCATAATAAGGCCATTTATTTATTATTCCCTCAATTTAAGAAAATATTAAGACTTTTTTATGATTTTTACCAGTTGATTTTTTTGGCGAAAGGATATATTTTATTCTCAGTCAGAATAAAGTAATTTCAGATATAGAAATCGACCCATTTGCATAATTTTCTGAAGGAGGTTATCCATAGATGAAAACAGTCATTCACCATAACGCACAAAAAGAAAAAAGTGGAAAACGCGATTACAGTCGGCATATTACGGTTCTAAACCGTTACTCCCTGCTGTTTCATGCGCTGCTGTCCTTTATGCTCGTGTTTGTTATTGAAGTATGTTCCAGGCGTTCCGCAGTCGGCGCTTTTCGCTTTCTAAGCAGTCATACTTTTGCTTTCTTTTTTAATTCGCTGATTATTTTTGCAACGCTGATCGTCGTTTATCTGTTCCGCAGACGGATGCTGATGCGTATTGTAATCAGCAGTATCTGGCTGCTGCTTGGCATTATTAACGGCTGTGTATTATCCCAGCGTGTCACGCCGTTTGGATATACGGACTTAAAATGCATATCCGACCTGCTTTCCATGACGAACACACAGTATTTTACAAAGTTTCAGGAAATCTGCGTCATTATACTGCTTGGCGTACTGGCCTGCTTCCTCGTACTGTTGGCAATCAAAGGACCAAAATACCAGGGCCGTGCCCATAAAGTCCGCGCCGTATGCTTGTGCGGCGGCATGTGTTTCATTATGTCGGCGGCGACTTCTTTTGCACAAAACTCGGAATGGATGGCAACCTATTTTTCCAATATTGCACAGGGGTATTCCGATTACGGATTTGTATACGGTTTTTCCTCCAGTGTCATGGACCGCGGAATGCATAAGCCGTCCGATTATTCCAAAGAAAAGATTCAGCAGATCACTGCGGAAACAGCAAATAAAAAACAGGAACTTTCTTCTTACAAAATAGCGGATTCCGGAGCCATCGCATCGGATTCCAAAAAGAAACAGGAACCAAATGTGATTTGTGTACTTTTAGAATCCTTTATAGACCCGACCGAAATTAACTTTTTAAACTTTTCGAAAGACCCGGTTCCTAATTTCAGGAAACTGTCGAAAGACTTTACTTCCGGCTATCTGAACGTACCGGTTGTAGGAGCCGGAACGGCAAATTCCGAGTTTGAAGTTCTGACCGGTATGAGTCTGCGTTACTTTGGTACCGGCGAATATCCGTACAAAACGATTCTCAAAGAAACAGACTGCGAAAGTATTGCCTCTGACCTGTCCGCTGTCGGCTACGGCACACATGTCGTGCATAATAACGGCGGCAACTTCTACAGCCGCGCAAACGCTTTTTCACAGTTTGGATTTGATACGTTTACAAGCAAAGAACTTATGAACATTCAGGAATATACGCCGCTTGGTTCCTGGCCAACCGATGATATCCTGATCAACGAAACAAAAAAAGCGCTGGATTCTACGCCGGACCAGCCGGATTTCGTCTATACGATCACCGTACAGGGTCACGGCAGCTATCCGGAAGAACGCGTAATCCCAAATCCTGAAATTCAGGTTTCGGGAGCCGAAACGGAAGCACAAAACTACCAGTGGGAATATTATGTGAACCAAATTCATGAAGTAGATAAATTTATCGGCAACCTGACTCAAATGCTGGCAGAACGCGGCGAAGAAACTGTTCTTGTTTTATTCGGCGACCATCTGCCTACACTCGGCCTTAGCGATGCGGATATGAAATCCGGCGATATTTTTAAAACAAACTACGCAATCTGGAACAACTTTGGCCTGGAACAAAAAAATACGGATTTGTCCGCTTACCAGCTTCTCGCTTATGCAGCGGACCAGGCAGGGATTCATGAAGGAACGATCTTTACTTACCATCAGGCCGGACAGTACCAGACGCAGGACGCCGCTTATCAGGACGGCTTGGAAAATCTGCAGTATGACCTCCTTTATGGAGAACGGTACTGTTATAACGGTAAAAACCCATATCCGGCGTCTGACCTGGAAATGGGCATTGACAAAACTTATATTTACAGTTACCGTACCAATGCCGATGGAAGTCTCTCCATCTACGGCACAAACTTCACAAACTGGAGCCGTATTTATGTAAATGAGGAAAAGATGGCAACGACATTTATCTCCGACAAACAGGTAGTCCTGCCTGCGGAATATGCTGCGGATTTAGAAAACGGCGATGTACTCAAAGTCTGCCAGCTTGGTTCCAGCAATACCATATTCCGGACGACGGAAAACGCGATGGTTTATTATGCGGATTAGTGTTTCTTTCATACGAAAAACAGGGCGCTTCCATATAGAAGCGCCCTGTTTTTTCCCCATTCCCGCCCTCATCCGGCAATTGATGACTGGTAGTAATCATACACGATCAACATACTTTTGTTTTTTTACAGGGCATACATTGTGAAACAGAGGACTCGAACCCCCTGAGGCCGCCCACGCCCCGACCAATGATAATTCCGGCACTTTCCTATGCCGGCTGAGATTTCATCCACTCTGCCGGATTACCTTCGCACACGATTGCTTCGACATTACAGCAGCTCCGTCGTCCAGTTTAACTGCTGGATCGATTCATCCGTTTCCCGCAGCTCTTTTGCCAGAGCATCCACCATTTTTTGAATCTGCGCTACCGGCACGGTACTGCGGATTTTAATCTCGGATCCGCTCATATAGCTGACCTTATTGCTTGCGTTGTCCAAAAAGTTGCGCATAATCCGAATTTTACTCTTTAAACAATCCCTGTGAGCCAGTAAATCCGTAATCGTTTTCCCCTCATATACTGTACTGCAGTTTGTCAGATTAATCCTCTTCATCAGCTCTTCCATTCTGCCGATTATGCGGTCCAGTTCCTCCATCAGTTCAGACGGAGATTCAGACGGTTCTTCTCCTTCCTGCACCTTTGCATTATTGTTCAGCCGTATCTCCATTTCTGACAGACGTCGCTGGAGATCTGCCCTTTCGGATAAAGCAATTGCAAGCTTCATGCTGACCACCTCCCAATTTGTTTTTACGATCCACCGGCCAAAACAAGCCGCATGGAAAAAATTTCTCAATTTTATGCAACAAATCGGTCTTTTTGCTACACTATTTCTATATAACAATGAAAATCCTGACCTATCAAATGCAAATTTTTCAGCAGCAAGAAAGGAGCACCCTATGAAAAATTTACCCTTTACTCTCTGCCTGCTTTTTACTGCAAATACGATTGCTGCCTGCTGTCCGGTTCAGGCACGCAGCACAGGCAGCCCGCTGCTGCCTGCTGACGCAGCATCCGTAAGCCAGCCGCGATCTGTCAGTCCATACATAGCGGCTGCAAAAGTATCCGCTGCCGACAGCAGCGGCACCATACGCCAAACAGCATCCAAAAAAGCCGCTCCTAAAAAACGCATGTTCCGCTACAACGGCAAATTGTATATGGATACCGGAGAAATCGCCACCGGCGGACGATGCGGCGTTATGGACGGAACTATCGAGAGAACAGTTCCGGCCAATAAAGTCCCAACCAAAGAGCTGCAGTCCAACTTCGGAACCTGCAGCTTCCAATATGGCAGACGGGAAAACCGTCTCGAAGTGCTGATCAATGATACCTGGCACATTTTCGCATGCAACGAAAATAATTTAGACGGAATCACGATGAAAGTAACCAAAAACAATGCCCGCGCTGCCAAACTGGAAATTGAAAATACAACGGATCTAACGATCACTTTTGGTGCCGATTATGAACTGGAAATACGGGACAGAAAAACTAATAACTGGAAAAGCGTTCCGTACCGTTCGGACAATATAGGGTTTCATTCCATTGGCTACACAGCCAAGAAAAACCGTGTCACTACATGGCAGGTCAACTGGAAAAAACGCTACGGTACCTTAAAACCCGGAACTTACCGTATTGTAAAATCATTTTTCCGCAACCATAAAAACGATGTCTCTACCACCTATATTCTAACGGCATCGTTTACCGTCCCTGCTGCAAAACCAAAATCCCGTTGAAAACCCATACCGCCTAAAATGCGTAAGAATCCCGCAAAGAACGTATCCATACCCGCGGGATTCCCGCAGATCCATCCGGCAGCTTCCCTGTCACTTTATATTCCTTCGGTCCCGTCAGATGCATAAAATTATCGGATAATGGCAAATCCGCATCTGTTTCAATTGCTACAAAAAACGCTGGTACATCCGTTTTCAGCATAAGTTCCAGCAGCCCGCCTTTACATACACTTTCACATGTAATGTGCGGCGTCCCAATCTTCATATGTTTGTACGGACGCGGCATTCTCACCTGGCGGCTGACGGTACCGTCTGAATGCCGAAAGACTGCTTCTACAAACACCCTATCCTCCCGCCCGCAGATCATGCCCGACAAGTCAAAACCGCTGCGTGGCACCGCGGATGACCGGCCTGACGGGGCTGTGGCTTCTTTCATATACGCAACCGATAAGGCCCTGCATGCAATGCGCCCTTTTTTCTCGTACAAAACCGTTCCCGCCATATCTTTTACATACAGGCATACCTGCGACTGCGCGTCCCGCATCGTTTCATTCTGCACAAACGGGATATAGGTACCATCCTGCGCCGTTTGAAGCCCTCCAAGCAGATCCGCGTAAAAATGCCTTGCCATATACTGCAGCGCTTTCCACCGGCCGAAGTAATCCACGCTCGACCAGGATGCCACCGGCCAGTTGTCATTAAGCTGCCAATAAACTGCCCCCATACACCTGCCGCGGTTTTGCCGCCAATGCTCCACCCCTTCTTTGACCGCTATGCCCTGCAGCACCTGGCTGATATAGACCAGGCTTTTAAAATCTTTGGGGTATAAAAAATAATCCGAAATATAGCGCATAATTTTTCCATTCGCCAAGCCGTTTTTCTGATGGCTTTCCATGACCTCCGTAAAAATATTCCGGTCCTGCGGTAAGGTAAACGACGCAATTGTTTTCATACATGGAAAGGACTGGAACCCAAACTCCGAACAAAAGCGGAAATAATAGTTCCCGTAATCGGAAAACGGTTTTTCCCCATGCCAGACGTCCCAATAATGGCGGTCTCCGGCATCGTCACTGTCCGGATCCCGAAAACCGCCGCCGGAAGACGGCGACGACGGCCAGTAAAATACAGTCTCGTCTTCCGCGCGCAATGCCTGCGGGATCACTTCTTCAAACATGGTAAGATAATCTTGCTGTAGCGCTTTTGTATGATTGCAAAATCCCTCCCATCCGTTCCAGGCCGACTCCATTTCATTATTCCCGCACCAAAGCCCCAGGCTTGCGTGATGGCGCAGACGCCTTGCATTATCTTTTGTTTCCGCTATGATATTCTGCCTGAACTGGTCTGTAAGTTCGTAAATATTGCAGGCATACATAAAATCCTGCCAGACAATCAGCCCTTTTTCGTCACAGTAATCATAAAACATATCCGATGGATAATAGCCGCCGCCCCATACGCGGATACAGTTAAACCCACATTCCACAGCCGCGTCCAAAAGGCTGTGCACCCGCTTTAGCGTAATCTCAGTATACATGCAGTCTTCCGGTATATAATCGGCCCCCTTAGCGAAGATTTTAACCCCGTTGACGCAAAACGCAAATTCCTCTCCCCACGCATCTTTTTCGCGGCTGACCGTCAGCGTTCGCAGCCCGATCCGGTACTGCTTTTCATCCAGCAGCTCGCCGCCTGCCATCAATGCCGCCTTTACGGTATAAAGCGGCTGTTTCCCATAGCGGTTCGGCCACCAGAGCTGCGGCTGCGCGACCAGGCATCGTTCTTCTGTAAACGGTACCGTTTCCCCCTGCGGAGAAATTAATTCTACTTGAAACTCTAGTCCGGCATCCGGAATCTTTTCTTTCGCTTCCTCCATAGACAGCTCCCGTGACAAGCCCGGTTCACCGCCATTTTCTCTTAGCTTAATCTTCGGCTCTACGATAAGCTCTACCTGTCCATGCTGGTGTTTCTGCAGGATCTTCACATCCGAAAGGCTGGCTGTCTGCGTACCCCGTATAAAAATCGTACGCCAAATACCCAGATCCGGCAACTGCGGGCCCCAGTCCCACCCAAACATAGAATGGGCTTTCCGGATATACTGGTTGCGTTCTACCGCACCGCACGCCGTATAATGAATTTCCTTTCCCTGCTGCGGTTCATATTCTTCTATATAACGCAAAGCCGAAGTGAAGCAGATCCTAAGCTCATTATCCCCGTCCGCCAAAAATCCCGTGCACGGAATCCGATAACGCAGATGCATATTATCCGCATGCCTGATCTTAGACCCGTTTAA
>CAJUIH010000007.1:45506-57375 GCA_910586045.1 uncultured Eubacterium sp. | reverse complement strand
ACATTCTATAACAAAATGTTATCTGTGCGCACAAAAAAAGAACCGTCCGGCCAAACAGCCAACGGCTCTTTTCTATCTTAAAATCTGCGTTTATACTTAGTAACTGTATATAAATAACCTGTAATCTTTGCTTGTCTTTTTCTCCGATCGCACCATGCAAAAATCAGTTCCATAGCCCGCTATGCGCTTGATTTTTGCATGGGACCCTCGAAGAAAAATCCGGCGCAAATATCACAGGTTATTTACATACAGTCCCTTATCGATTCCATATCCTGAACTATCTTTTCGCTATTTTCATTTTTCATTTGCTGATTGATTCAATGCGGCACTGATGGCATTTCTTTTTCTTATCATAATTAATACCAACTAAAAGAATGTCACCCGTATAGTTTTTTAAAGTATTTCCATATGAATTTCATCCAAACCTGACGCAACTGCATCCATGTCTAATGCCAGCGTCGCTTCCAATAAGGATTGCGACTTTGCAACCGCCTGGATCACGCCATACCACCCAGGCTCATCCACCGCATTCCAAAACTCTTCTGCTATTTCCTGATTTGGAATCGATACTTCCTGTTTTTCTTTATCATAAGAAAGATAACCCAAATGAACCAGCAATGTCAATACATCGTCTTTTGTCTGAAAAGTAGTCATATCATTTTGAAATCTGCGGGCGTTAATTTTACATTTACCTCCGCCCAACATCGTAATCACAGCCGTTTTCAATCCCTGGTAGTCCATTTCAATATAAGTTTTCAACGCTTCATACGTCTCTGTTTCTGTCCAATAGCTATCAATTTCCCTGCTCAATGCCTCATCCACTACTGATTTCGAATTATAAATGCTGACAGATCCAAACTGATAGCCGTCATACCAGCTTTTTACTTGTTCAAAATCCATCGAATAACGACAGCAAAGCTCTTTTACTTCTGGTTCTGTAAATCCGGTATACGCAACGAGTTCTCTTGGGCCAGTCATGGAATACTCATCAAAAATATTAATTGCCGAATGCGTCCCATATTTTTTAATCGGCAGAATCCCCGTCATATAGGCCAGCGATACATACGGTTGGTCTTTGAACAGCCGTTTTAAAAAATCAAGGTACTTCTTTTGGATGTCTTTGCGGTTCTTGGCTTCCCGGAATAAACAATCCCATTCATCAATAATAAAAATAAATCCTTTCATAATCCCGGTATCCTGCTGATAGATCTGCGCAAGGGCATGCGGCAGTCCCAGTTCAGTTACACAAAAGCAGTCGCCGTATACCTGCCTGAGTTCCCGAATCACCTCTGCTTCCATCCAGCCGATCACCGAATCCAATTTCCCATGGTCCGCCATAAACTGCCCAATATTTAGATAAATCACATTATGCTGGTTTAAATGTTTTAGAAATGTCCTGTGTTCTGCTATTTTTAGTTTTTGAAATAATCGCTTAGAATTACAACCCCTGGTGTAATAAGCCGCAAGCATCTGGGCCGCCATAGATTTTCCAAAACGGCGCGGACGGCTTACACAAATGAAACGTTTATTTTTATTTATATATTCGGTGATTGAATACTGCACAATAAACCCGATAAACGGCGGGTCAGAAACAAATGATATTGTGCTGAAACTTTACGCCGTTTATATAGTTTCTGATTTGTAAACGCTATCAATTCCGATTTATCTATATAAATGTCGTCATTGACCGCGATATGAAACCCATTATTGCCTGGATTTAAATACAGCCCCATTTTGTTTTCCTCCTGCAAGCGACAGAGCCAATGCAGCACCCGGTTCCTTTTGGTCCGCAACGGCAAGCGGCTGCCGCTTGTACGTATTCTGCTCCATGCGACAGCCCCCGTCTGATTTGATTCCTTATTTCCAGTCTAAATCCCTAAGCGTCACTTTTTCATTCAGCAAATCCAGGATTTCCGGCAAAATCCGGTCGATCTCATCATTCGGCAACTGGCATGTTCCCGCATTGCGGTGCCCGCCCCCGCCGTAATAATGGCAGATTTCCCCGATATCAATACCTGAAGAACGGTTTAGGATGGATTTTCCGATCGTTACCGCCGTGTTCTGCTTTTTCTTTCCCCACATCACATGAACCGATAGTTTTACATCCGGAAACATTGCATAAATAAAGAAACGGTTCCCTGTGTATATGACCTCCTCGTTTTTCAAATATACAACGGCTACGTCCCCGATTACTTTTGTCACACGCGCAAGCTGCGCTTTAAAATCCTGCTGCTGCCTAAAATAAAGGTCTACCCGTTCCTTAACATCCGGCAGTTCCAGCACCTCTTCCACCGGATGTTCTAGGCAAAAATCAATCAACTGCATCATCAAATCATAGTTTGAAATCCGAAACTCATGAAAACGGCCAAGCCCGGTCCTTGCATCCATTAAAAAACTCATCAGTGTCCAGCCCGTCGGATTTACGATATCTTCCAAACTAAACTGCGCGGAATCAGACTGGTCCACCGCAGCCATAATCTCATCTGAAATACGCGGCAGCTTCTCTTTTCCGCCGAAGTATTCGTACACAATCCGTGCTGTTGACGGCGCTTCCCCCTCAATAATATAGGACGGTTTATTTTCGTCCTCATACACTTCACTGGAATGATGGTCAAACGCCAGATGTACGCCCTCTACAAATGGAAGATTGGTTGTAATATCACGGTTTGTGACCGGGATCAATCCATCCTGCATATCTTTTGGATGCACAAATTTGATATCATGGATCAAATCCATTTCCTTTAAAATCATCGCGCAAACCAGGCCGTCAAAATCACTCCTTGTTACGAGCCGGTAGTTACCTGCCATATAAATCCCCCTCTCTTTAAGCCCCCCTGTGAACTCCATCAAATTGTTTGCAAAATCAACTTGCTATACAAAAATACAGTCCATTTCTTCTGGTTTTTGACAGACTGCTGTCTATATTATATCGTATTTTTCTTTCCACGCAACAAAAACTTGGAATTTTTCAGAAATCCATTGACATATTGCCTACATCATGTTAATATAAATTATGCCTACATCATGTTAACTAAAAGAAAGGAGGATGCTATGAAACAGCGGTCCATGCAGCAAATTTCCGAATCCGAATTGGTTTTAATGAAAATCATATGGAAAAACGGCGGAAGCATACTTTTTTCCCGCATCATCGAAGAATTGGATCAAAGTCAGAACGGCTGGAAGAAAAATACAGTCCTTACGCTGCTTTCCCGCCTGATCGGAAAAAAATACTTAAAGGTCAATAAAATCGGACGGCGCAATGAATATATCGCGGTCGTTACGGAACAGGAATACCAAAAAATGCAGACCCATCATTTTCTGAACCGGATTTATGAGGGAAATGTGCGCAGCCTGGTATCCACCCTGCTGCAGCAGGATGTCCTGACCGAACATGAATGGAATGAGATCGAAAGGTTTTGGAATGACTATGATACTTGAATTTTTTTTATCGCTTTTCGCGCTGTCTTTGTCCGGCACACTGCTGGGCCTGCTTCTTTTTCTGCTGAAACAATTTTATCAAAACCGCTTCAGCCGCCGCTGGCAGTACTATATTTGGATTTTGGCCGTACTGCGTTTTATCGTTCCATTTAGCTCAGACACAGCGCTTATCAATGTTTTATTTCAAACTGCCCAAACGGCAATGATCCAAAACAGCGCAGATGGATCAGATAGATCAGATAAATCAGATCAATCAGTTCAATCAGTTCAGTCAGATCAATCAGATGGATCCAGGATTCTTTCTGGTACAGGCCATTTACAGGCAGATGCTGCACACTCCTGCCGCCAATCCCGTAATAAACTGCCTGTACCCACTGCAGATTCTGCAAAAGCAAATACAATCTGGGATTTTAAACGATTCCATACGCACCTGCCGGAATTTCTGTTTCTGCTCTGGCTTCTGCCCGCCCTGTTTTTGTTGTCCCGCAAAATCCTGTCTTACCAAGCATTTGTACACGAACTGAAAACAAGCGGTACGAAAATAGCAGATCCCCAAGCTGACAGTCTGCTTGCGGCATGCAAAAAAACATGGAACATCACAAAAAATATTACGCTTTATCACGCGCCGTGGCTTTCCACCCCGGTTCTAACAGGCTTTTTTCATCCCTGTATTGCCATACCGGACACACAGATGCCGCAAACGCAATTGTCCTTTATCTTTACTCACGAACTGATCCATTATAAGCGGCGCGACTTATATTACAAATGGCTGATCCAGGCCGTACGCTGTATCCACTGGTTTAATCCATTTTTACATCTGCTGGAAAAAGAAGTAAACAAAGCTTGCGAGCTGTCCTGTGACGAAACCGTAATCCATGCGCTGGGCAGCAGGGAGAGAAAAGCTTACGGAGATACGCTGCTGCTATGCGCCCGGCCGAGACAGACGTCCGGCCACAGTATCAACCAGTCCGTATCATCCGTTATGCTGACGGAAAACGCGGCCCAATTAAAAGAAAGGTTAGGTGCGATTATGAATGATCAAAAGAAAACCCAAAAAACGATATTCTCCACAGCCGCTGCTACGGTCTGCCTGTGTATCTGCTTTCCGCTGCTTGGAACGTATGCCGCGCCTGCCGCGTCCACACAGGCCCTATCCCCGCGGCAAACAGACGTCCCTGTCCGTACGGCGTCTGCGCAACAATCCAAATTTACAAAGTACCGGGAGCTTTTAAAACTAAATACAACATCCTGCCGCAATATGACGGTCGCGGATTTTCGGGAACATGCTGCTTTTGTTTTGGATACACGCGAGGGAATGCGTCTTTTAGAACAGGCGCTGCGCGATGAACAAATCAATTTCGCGCGTTTTACAGACGACGATGCCTTTTTTATTCGAAATACCCTGCTGCCGTTAACGGACGGCGATTGGAAATCTGACTTCATCACCGCGGCAGGCGTGGAACGTCCGCTAAAAAACGGAATGCTGGCAGAACTGGAATTTCGCGCTGGTATCCGGATTCGAAATACCGCTATGAAAGTTTCGGAATACGAAGACGCCTACCGCAGGCTTGCCGATACCGCCCTTTCGTTCCTAAATAAAAAAACAGACAGCGAACTGTCCGATGGTTCTGGCAAATCTACGAAGCAAATCGAACAAGAAGCAATGCAAAAGCTTAGGAACCTGGCGGATGACATCAATAAAACCGCCAACCTCACCCTAACGATCCAAACATGCATTTACGCACCGGAAAACGGAGTGGCTGCTTCCAAAATAGCCACTTCCAAAAACATCCCATCTGATGCGAAAAAAGTCCTGACACTGAAAACAAACGGCTACAAGGACTTGACTGCAGAAGAATTTGGCAACTATGTGAGCGAACGATATGAAGCAGACAAGGAACTATGGAAAGCAAGACAGCGTTTTGCTCGCCTGGACTGGAAAGAACTGCAAAAAAAGCTTTCAAGATCCGATTACCTTTTTTTGACCGTCACGCTTACTTGTACCGAAAGCGAATCCACAAATCCGCACGACCGGGTAGGAAACATTCCGCCGGATTTTGGCGCCCGTTACGAAGAAATCGCATACCCAAAACACGGGACTGCCTTGTCGTTTGAATGGACGGTCCGTTACGAGATCAACAAGCAAAAGCTGACGGTCCGCGAACGGGATCAGCGCATTGTACAGATCCAAAGTAAAATGGCTGATTTTATAGAAAACACACCAAAAAACACCGATATCGGAACTATGAACTATTTGCGGAAAATGCGCCGCTTATTGGATCGGCTGGTTAAAGAAGCAAGCAGCCCCGAAATGAAAATGACCGTTTTTGAATGCCGCAGCGATGGGAAATCCGCCTAAAGCTTTGCTTAGGAACTGTATGTAAATAACCTGTGATATTTGCGCCGGATTTTTCTTCGGGAGTGCCATGCAAAAATCAGGCGCATAGCGGGCTATGTAACTGATTTTTGCATGGTGCTGTCGGAGAAAAAGACAAGCAAAGATCATAGGTTATTTACATACAGTTCCTTAGCGGATATCGCCAGCAAAACCGGGCGTTATTTGCGGTATAAAACGAACCGGAAGCTGACACGCCGACCATGGCGTGACAGCTTCCGGTTTCAGGTATCCATGCCCGAAAGTCCCGCGTATAGAGCAGGTTTGTCAAAATAGTCCGGTTCTTATTTCTGATCAATACAAACTATTCGTCATACCCGTTCGGATTATTTTTCTGCCATCTCCAGGAATCTTCGCACATTTCCAAAATACCGTTTTCGGCTTTCCATCCGAGTTCTTTTTCCGCTTTGTCCGCGTTGGAATAACAGGTCGCGATATCTCCCGCACGTCTTGGCTTGATCGCATATGGGATTTTCACGCCGTTTGCTTTTTCAAAATTTTTCACGATGTCCAGCACGCTGTAGCCATGCCCGGTTCCGAGGTTGTAAATGCAAAGGCCTGCTTTTTCTTCGATTTTCTTTAATGCCTTTACATGTCCTACCGCAAGGTCTACGACATGGATATAATCCCGCACGCCCGTACCGTCCGGCGTATCGTAATCATCTCCAAACACGCCGAGTTCTTTGAGCTTGCCTACCGCAACCTGTGTGATATACGGCATCAGATTGTTCGGGATGCCGTTTGGATTTTCCCCAATCATGCCGCTTTTATGCGCGCCGATCGGATTGAAGTAACGCAGTAAAATCACATTCCACTCTGGATCCGCTTTCTGCATGTCCGTCAATATCTGCTCCAGCATAGATTTCGTCCAGCCGTATGGGTTGGTACACTGGCCTTTCGGACATTCTTCCGTAATCGGAATCTGCGCCGGGTTGCCGTATACCGTTGCAGAAGAGGAAAAAATAATATTCTTGCAGCCATTTTGACGCATCACATCGGTCAGCGTCAGCGTACCTACAATATTGTTGTTATAATATTCCCATGGCTTTTGCACGGATTCCCCAACTGCCTTTAATCCTGCAAAATGAATACAGCTTTCGATCTGATTTTCCTTAAAAAGCTTGTTTAAAATTTCCCTGTCCAGAATATCTCCCTTATAAAACGTAACGTCTTTTCCTGTAATCTTCTTTACCCGTTCCAGGGATTTTTCACTCGCGTTGCTCAGGTTGTCCAAAACCACAACCTCATATCCTGCCTGCAGCAGTTCCACACATGTGTGGCTTCCGATATAGCCAGCGCCGCCTGTAACTAAAATTGCCATTTTCGTTCTCCTTTCTGCTTCCTGTATTTTGATAGTTTCAGTTTATCGTTCTTCCATGGAAAAGTACAGCAAAAAATGTCTAATAAACATGTAATTTTGTTGCATTTCCCCACATATGTCCTTGCTGATTTTTCCAGACGGTAGTATAATACGACTGCCCCAAATTTACGGAAAGGATGTGACCGCATGAATGCCAATTATAAAAATTCTTACAAAACAACCGAAAAAGAACTGGTATCTTTATCTGTCTACAATACCGGCTTTCAGAAATGCCATCCGCTTTATCAGTGGGGTCCGGGGGTTCGCGACCATTATCTGATCCACCATGTCATTGCCGGAAAAGGGTGCCTTTCGGTAAACCGAAAAACATATGCGCTAAGCGGCGGGGATTCTTTTTTAATTTATCCGGGCGCGGAAGTTTCCTATACCGCGGACGCGAAAGAACCCTGGGAATATGCATGGGTCGGCTTCAATGGGTCGGATGCCCCGATTCTATTAAAAGCCACGGATTTTACGCCGGATCATCCGGTCATTGCAAAAACGCCTTACGGATCTGAAATCGCCCACCAGATGCGCCATATCTACGACCTGCGCGGCAATGATTTTGAAAGCACGGTCGAAATGACCGGACGGCTTTATACGACGCTGGCCCTCTACTTAAAAGGATCGAATCATACGCCGGTACAAAATAATTATCATACGTATGTGCAAAAAGCCATTGCCTATATTGCCGCCAATTATTCGTATCCGATTACCATCGAAGACATTGCCGATTATGTCGGTTTAAGCCGCAGCCACCTGTTCCGCTCCTTTGAAACCGTTCTGCAGGTATCGCCGAAAGAATATCTGACACAGTTTCGGATCAAACAGGCCTGCTATTTATTACAAAACAGCAGCCTTTCGGTAACGGCCATCGCAAACTCGGTAGGCTTTGACAGCAGCCTGTATTTCTCCAAAGCATTTAAAAAGGCAAAAGGGGTATCTCCGCGGGAATATAAGCAGACCCACCCGCCGTTTTCCTAAAGCGCCACACAGGCCGCACCCGCGATAATGCATAAGACGCCCGCCGCCTTGCGCCCGGTAATGGTTTCTTTTAAAAGCAGGTACGACAGTACCATCGTCCAGATATAGGTAATCGACGACAGCGGCAGCACAACCGAATACTCCAAATACCGCAGTACGATAATATTTAGTACAGACGCCGCCAGATACAAGCCGCCGCCCAAATATAAATTCACATTACACAGCATTTTAAAAAAATCTTCACTGCCGGATGCCTTTTTCAGAAAAACCGATGCCAGCGCGCCCATAAACGTCATACCTAAAACCAGGGAAAAAAGCATTAAAAAACGGATCATTGCGCATCACCCCCGCCGATTAAAATAACGCCGGTTGTAACAATCATGATACCTACCACTTTTAAAAGCGTGATCTTTTCCTCCAAAACAAGTACGCCCAATACCGCGCTTAGAGCATAATTCGTACTCAGCATCGGCTGGAGGACGGAGACACTGCCAAACCGGTACGCAATTAACATCAAAAGGGCGCCGGCCCCGTAAAAAACAAACCCTGCCAGCAAATAGCCCGCCCCGTCGGTAGTGGAGAGTTTCCACAATAGCTGTCCCAGGCACGCAAATACTGCGGCGGCCACCATAAGCAGGATTCCTTTCTTATTTTTTTCAAAGGACTCTTTCACTGCAATCTTCTTCCTTTCTGTATTTTATGCGATTCCTTGTCTAAGCATATCACAGCCCGTATGGCGGCGCAAGCGCATAATTGACTTTCCGTACAGAAATCATTATACTTTTAGGTGAGTACAAAAAAGGAGACAGACTATTATGAAAAGAAGAAAAAAAATCTATCTATACATAACGGTACTCTTACTGCTTATTTATATTGGACTTTTGACCATTCTTTTCTTGTCCGAATATTCAGACAGCAGGTCTACCATCCGTTCCTTTGGCGATGCTTTCTGGTATTCACTGGTTACGTTTACCACGGTCGGCTATGGCGACCTGATCCCGGTGACGCCGCTCGGACACGCGGTAGGGGTAATTTTCCTCTTATTGTCAGCCGGTATTATGATGACCCTGTTCGGCGCCGCGATTTCCTTTGTGAGCAGCGAAGGCCTTCCGCTGTTTCTGCTGAATTTCCAGCGCCATAAAAATTGGTATTATTTCGCGGATTTCGGCGCGGAGGCCAACATTTTGGCTGCGAATATTTATAAAGAGGATCCGGACACCGTCATTATTTTTGGTGAAAAAAAAGATGAGCAAATGGAATTTCCAGACTATCCCTGCCTGTTTATCAATGTATCGCCCGCCAGAATCGTAGCACGTAAAAAAAATATTGGAACCAGATGCAAAATTTTTCTTATGAAAGAAAACGACATCGGCGTAAACAGCCGCGCAATTGACCTTCACAAGCTGCCGGTCGAAGTTTACGCCAGAACTACAAACGGACAGGACCATCTTTCCGGAAATATCCGTTTCTTCCACAGTTATGACTGCTGTGCCAGACAATATTGGCGTTCCAGGCCGCTGTGCGGGCATGAAAAACAGATTGTAATCCTTGGATTCGGCAATTATGGACGCTGTATTCTTGAGCGTGCGATCCTTACGAATGTCATTTCTGTAGACCAGCATGTGGCTTACCATATTTTTGGAGATGCCAAAGAATTTCTTGTCATGCACCGATATCTGCATAAAGTATTTTCTTTGGACGAGGAGTCTGAAACGATGGACTCGCTTTTTTTTCACAATGAATGCTGGGAAATGCACTACGCGGTACTGGAACAGGCCGACCGCATTATCATTTGTACGGATGACGAACCAGAGGGCTGGAGCATCTTCTGGCATTTACATAAATACTACAGGCTTACCGGACAAATTCATCTGCACAGCAACCGAAAAGCGCCAGGCGTAGCTTATTTTGGAACAAACGAGGAGATTTATACGCCGAATCAGATTATGCGCACGGCATTAAACCAAGCGGCTGTTACCATCAACGAGATTTTTTGCCGTTCGGTTTCCTACCCTACGCTGAGCTGGGAACAGCTTGACGATTTTCACAGGGAATCTAAAATATCCGCCGCAGACCATCTATTAATGAAAATCCGGATTTTGCTAAAGGATGAAACCATTACGGAACTTACCCCGGCTACGGTAGAAAAAGCTTACAAAAAATACTGCGAATCCAAAAAAGACCCGGCTGTGCAGGACTGGTACCGCAGGCTGGACCATCTGCGCTGGCTGCGGTTTTATACCTTTTATAATTGGACCTACGGGGCTATGCGCCACGATGGACAAAGACAGCACCCGATGCTTTGCGCCTACGACCAACTGACGCCGGAACAGAAAAAGGAACGGGATGCCGCATGGGAGCTTTTGGGCAGTATTGCAGTCGAACTAAAATAAAATGCTACACAAAGAAAGGAGCCTCTTTTTATGAATGATCCGCGTCTCATAGACATGCATGTACATTCCCGCGCATCCGACGGCACATTCGCCCCGGATGCCCTGGCCGGCGAAGCAAAAAAAGCCGGGCTTGCCGCAATCGCCCTGACGGACCATGATACGATGGACGGCGTTCCGTCCGCAAAAGCAGCCGCCGACGCGCTTGGGATCGAACTGGTGCCAGGCATCGAGTTATCCACAACCTACCACGGCTGCGAGGTTCACGTACTCGGCTACTACCTGTCGCCGGAACATCCGCCGCTGAAAAAAAAGCTGCAGGAATTTCTGGATTTCCGTACTGCCCGCAACGAACGTATGACTCAAAAACTGCGGGAAGAGGGGTTTTCCCTATCGATGCGCCAGATTCGGGAACACTTTCCGGACAGTATTTTGACCCGTGCCCATATCGCCCGTTTTCTGTATGAAACCGGGCAGATTCCGGATATTCGCACTGCTTTTACACAATATATCGGGGAACACTGCCGCTGTTATATCGAGCGACCCAAAATTTCCCCCGTCGAAGCGGTGCGGCTGATCCAAAACGCCGGCGGGCTGGCGGTTTTGGCGCATCCGGTTTTATGCGGCTTTCCAGAACCTGTTTTCAAACAATTGATCCAGGAAATGAAAAACGCCGGCATGTGCGGTATGGAAGCTGTTTATTCGGAAAATTCCCCGCGGGATGAACGGCGCATGCGCCAAATAGCCGACGCGTTCGGCCTTTTGGTAAGCGGCGGCTCTGATTTTCATGGCGCTAATAAGCCGCAGATTCACCTTGGCATTGGAAAAGGAAACCTGCGGATCCCTTACGCCTTTCTGCAGTCTTTCAAAGACCTGCAAGAAAATCAAAAAAACACAAACACGCGGTAAAGAAATCCCGTTTTCAGACGATATTATATATAAGAAATAAATAAACGCAAAAAAGGATTTTTGTATCAGTTACTGTTGAAATTTACAACCAGGGAGGGGAGTAAAGCAGCTAATGGTAATTATTTATTCCGGATTGAAAACGTGATTTTCGTAACCGGGCTTCACGATGCGGTTTCCAAGCGCAAGGATGAAAAACAGCAGCGCGAAAAAAAGAAAAACCCGAATTTTGGGAGCGTACTGCAGCAAGTATGTTCGGAACAGGAACAACCGGAGATTTCTTATACAACCAGCGGTTACACGAAAAACGGCCTTGCCTACCACCACATTGAAAAGCGCAGGGAATATATGCACTGAATATCACGGAAACACGAAAAAGGGCTGTCGCATTCAGAA
>CAJUIH010000007.1:0-45406 GCA_910586045.1 uncultured Eubacterium sp. | reverse complement strand
AATAAACATTCTTATTCCTGATCAGCCAATATAAATTTCCGTATAATCTCCCCCACGGCCCCTGTGTTATGGTCGTTTCTGCACAGGTAATCCGCGGCCGCGCGGACGGCGGGATGCGCTTTCGCCGGTACCGCGGCAATTCCAGCCGCCTGCAACATCGCAAGATCGTTTCGCTCATCCCCCGCCGCTACAGAATTGGACACCGGAATTCCCAGATACGCGCAGAGCCGCTGCACCCCGGTTGCCTTGGAAATCCCGGCAGGACAGTATTCCAGATATTGTTCACACGAAAAAAAACTGTTCATGGCCTGCCCCGCCCATGCCGCATTTTTTTCCTGAAACGCACAGAGCTTTTCATGGCTGTCATGGCTGATGACAATCATCTTCGCCGGGGGATCCGCCAGATCCGCCAGTACTTCCTTTCCCGTGCGCTGCTGCAGTTTTGTATGCGCAAGGTAAGCATCCAGTTCTTCTGTCTGCTGATTGGTCAGCACATGGTCCGCGCGGTCATACGTCTGGACGTAAAGCCCCGCAAGTTCCGCTTCCGCAAACATCCGGTGTACCAGCGGCAGCGGTATGGACGCATAATATACGATCTGATCCTGCCCCGGATCATATAATACCCCGCCGTTATAAGCAATCACAAAACAGCCCTTTTTTTCCAGCCCGAACTGCTTTGCGACCTTTCTGGCGCTTGCAAGCGGCCTGCCGGTACAAAGGGCAAATACATGCCCCTGAGCCAGCAATTCTTCAACCGCCTCCCTTGTCCCTTTTTCGATCTCTTTTTGATCCGTTAAAAGCGTTCCGTCCAGATCCGAAAAAAGAATCTTCCTCTGTGTGTTATTCAATGGCTATTCCTCCGCTTCCGCAGGCACGAACACCCGCTCTTGATACGCCTGTTCCGGCTTTGGCACAGCCTGGTCTGCTTCCTTACAGAAAATTTCCTGTGAATGGATCAGCACTTTGCCGCGCTTATCAATCTTTTCGTAAGAACCGTCCGGCTGGAGCACATGCGCCTTTACATTATCTTCAAATTCCACATCCAAAATATGCAGCACTTTTTTTTGCAGCTTTTCATCTAAAACCGGGAATACGATCTCCACCCTCCGATCAAGATTTCGCGGCATCCAGTCCGCGCTGCCCATATATACTTCGGTATGGCCGCCGTTGCAGAAATCAAAAATCCGGCTGTGTTCGAGATAATTTCCGACAATCGAGCGCACATGGATATTTTCGCTGACCTCCTTGATCCCAGTTTTTAAACAGCAGATCCCGCGTACCAAAAGCTGGATGTCTACGCCTGCCGCGGACGCTTCGTACAATGCCTCAATAACTTCCTTGTCGCAAAGCGAGTTCATCTTTGCACGGATATACGCCGGCTGCCCGTCACGGGCATTACGGGTTTCCCTGCGGATCAGCTTCAGGAACTTTTTACGCAGCCAAAGCGGCGCAACTGCCAAAGAGTTCCAGCTCCTTGGCTCGGAATAGCCGGAAAGCATGTTAAATACAGCCGTAGCGTCTTCTCCGACTGCCTCCGCACAGGTCAGCACGCCGCAGTCGGTATACAGCTTCGCTGTGGAATCATTATAATTTCCCGTTCCAAGATGCACATAACGGCGGATGCCTGCTTCCTCCCTGCGTACAATAAGCGCGATCTTGCTGTGCGTTTTTAGGCCGACAATCCCGTAAATAACATGGCAGCCTGCCTGTTCCAGCTTTTTGGCCCACACAATATTATTTTCCTCATCAAACCGCGCTTTTAGTTCTACAAGCACCGTTACCTGCTTGCCGTTTTCCGCCGCCTGCGCCAAAGACGCGATAATCGGAGAATGCCCGCTGACGCGGTAGAGCGTCATTTTAATAGCCAGCACCTGCGGATCGGCCGCGGCCTGGCGGATCAATTCCATGACCGGCTCGAAACTCTGGTACGGATGGTGCAGCAGGATATCCCCATTTTGGATCGCTTCAAAAATATTTTCTCCCGGCATGATTTCCGGTACAAGCTGCGGCATATGCGGCTCATAGCGCAGATGGTCAAAGCCCTCAATTCCGTACATTTTCATCAAAAATGTAAAATCAATCGGCCCATTGATATAAAAAATATCCTGCTTATTTTCCACATGCAGTTCCTCGCGCAGGATGGAAAGCAGTTTTTTATCCATGCCGTCTTCCACTTCCAGACGGATCACTTCGCCCCACTGCCGCTTTTTTAACTGTTTTTGGATTTCTTTGAGCAAGTCCGGCGCCTCGTCTTCTTCGATTGAAATATCCGCGTTACGCATAATCCGGTACGGATACGCGCAGACCACCTGATAATTTGAAAACAGTTTTTCTATATTTTTTTCAATGACCTGTTCCAGCAAAATAAATACTTTTTCTTTTGGATCCGCGGACGGTACCGGCACCAGCCTCGGCAGGCCGGACGGCACTTGTACGGTCGCAAATTCCATTTGTGATTTCTTTTTATTTTTCTTATTCTTTTTGCCGTCCGCATCTGTTTGCGGCTCCGTCTGCCCGTCCAGGATTTCTTCTTCCGCGTTCTGCGCTTCCTTATGCCCAAGCAGCCCGCCGCCCTTGGATTCGATAATGGCCGCGATATTCAGTGAACGGTTGCGGATTAACGGAAACGGCCGGCCGGAATCTACCGCCATCGGCGTCAGTACCGGATACACTTCGTTTTCAAAATACGTATCCACAAAGGCCGCCTGTTCTTCCGTCAGTTTTTCGTATGCGTCAATAATAAATATATGCTCCTGGTTCAGCAGCGGTACGAGCGAGCGGTTATACGTAGAATACTGCAAATTGACCAGCTCCCTGGTGTCCATACTGATCAGCTCCAGTTGCTTTGCCGCATCCATCCCCGCCAGATCCACGGTCTTTACCCCCGCATGCAGCATGTCTTTTAAGGATGCTACCCGGACCATAAAAAACTCATCCAGGTTTGAAGACGTAATACTGATAAATTTCATTCGTTCCAGCAGCGGAATCGTTTTATCCCTCGCTTCATTTAAAACCCTGCGTTCAAATTTGAGCCAGCTAAGCTCCCGGTTTTCAAAATACTCCGGTTTTCCATATGTACCTGTTTTTTCCATAAATCCCTCTCCTTATAGATATACCCGCTTCTCGCGGATCACCGGTTTTAACCCGAAAATTCGTTCAAAATCACCCGCCTTGGCAGCCAGCCGCCCTTTTTCCAGTGTAATATCATCCATAGACTCAATCGTAATCACAAGCTGCTTGTTTTTAATCACAGCTTTGACATTTTTAAATTTCTGCCTGTGGCTGCGGTCCATGGCATTTGCCACTTTTAAAATCGCCGCCAGCTTGGAGACTACAATATAACTTTGCAGATCCATCCGGTCAGCCAAATCTTCATAAGGATCCAGAGGTGTCGAATGGTAAAGTACGACGCTTGCCACAATTTCCCGTTCAATCTGCGTCAGCCCGATGATTTCCGTGGCACGGATGACCTGGCAGGCACAAATGGCGCTGTTTGCAAGGCTGATGTATTTGCCGCAGTCATGCAGGATCGCGGCGACTTTTAACAGCAGCCGTTCCCGTTTCCCCATCCCGTGCTCTTTTTTAATCGCGTCGAACAGCAGCGAAGACATCTCGGTCAATGCATCGATATGCTGGGAATAACTCATATAGCGCATGGACATATTTTTGGCGGCGGACAAAATGTCTTCGTCAAAATCATGCGCCGGACGTACGATTTTATGCGTATGCGCATAATCATATACAATGCCGTCGCTCGTATCCACATCCGGAAACCAGATCGTATGCGCATGCATGGCCTGCGTCAGCTTTACATATAAAATAACGGACGGAAGCACAAGCATATCTTTCTCATTCGAAAGGTTTAACGCCTCTGAGATTTCTTCCACCGTCTTATTGTCCAGTTTCTGCAAAAAGCCTACAAATTTTTCCGCCTCCACAACGTTTGCCATTTCTCCGCTTTTTTTCAGCTTGCCCATAATCTCCGTAATATAAGCGCCCATCAAAATCACGTTCTTTACTTCTTCGCCGGCGCGCATATACTGCGCCCGAAAGACCGCCAGTTCTTTATCCACGAGTTCCTCAAGCTGTTTTTCCAGGTTTCTTACGTTGTGCTCGATATCCGAAAGCATTTCCATCAGGCGCATCGTCCCAATCGCAAGATGCTGGGTCGTCACGACGCTTCCGTTAATAAACAGCGTAATCTGCAGACTGCCGCCGCCAACGTCGATAAACGCCGCGCTCTCACTGATCATCCGGTCAAAGCCGTCTTTGGCCGCAACCCCCTTATAAGTCAAAAAGCGCCGTTCGGAATTGCTGAGCGTTTGAACTGCCAGCCCCGTCCTCGTCCTGATCTGGTCGATCATAAAAAAACGGTTGCTCGCCTCTCCCACCACATTTCCCGCAAAAGCACGGTATTCCTTTACCTTGTATCCTTGCATAATGCGCGTAAAATCCATCAGCGTATCGCATAACTGGTCTACGAGGTCATACCCGATCGAACCGGAATGGAATGTGTCCCGTCCAAGCTCCAGCCTTGTGCGGATATGGTCAATTTCACGGATTTTCTTTTTTCCGGATAATTCAAATATTTTCAGGCTCACCTCATAAGAACCGATATAAATTGCCGCAAATGTAATAATCGCCATAATACCTCCCCTTATTCTGTTTGGTTTTCTGTCCCTATCCCTCCATACGCTCCATTTTTGCGGTTTATTCCACCGCCCTTTTTGTATTCTGCGCCTAATAATTACCAAGCACACGAACATCCTCATACTCTTCCATCAGGCCGGACAGCGCATTTTGGACAGCACTTTCATTGAGGTTCCCTTCAAAATCAATAAAAAAACGGTACTGCCAGTTGGCCCCTTCGTGTGCCTGTAACGGGCGGGACTGGATAAAATTCATATTCAAATTGTTATAGATGATATGCGATAATGCATGGTATAAAGAACCGCTCTGATGTTTCGTCGGCAGACAGATACTTATTTTGGAAGCATTTTTTAAAAATATTTTCTTTTTTGCAACAATGATAAACCTGGTTGAATTTTCACTGTTTGTCTGGATATCCTGCGCAAGGATTTTTAATCCATACAGCCGCGCGGTCAGTTCGCTGGCTATCGCGGCCCGGTTTTTGCACCCGGCGTTTCGGACGCTTTGGGCCGCGACTGCGGTATTGCTTTCCTTTCTGCATTCCCACTGCCCATGCGCCTGCAAGAAAGCGTCGCACTGCGCCAGTGCCTGCGGATGGGAACAAACATCGGTAATATCCGAAAGCTCCGCCTGCGGCAGTCCAAGCAGGCAGTGCCGCACCGGAATAATCTGTTCTCCGATAATGGCATTGTCATATTCCACCAGCAGGTCATAATTTTCCGCAACCACGCCGGCGGTCGAATTTTCAATCGGCAGTACCGCAAAATCCGCTTCCCCGTTTTGAATCGCTTCCATAGCCTCGCGCCAGCTTTCCACATGGAAACTATTGCGGTCACTGGCACTGCCGAAATACTGATGCATCGCGATATGCGCATAAGCCCCTTCGGCGCCCTGGAACACAATCCTGCCGCGGCCAGCCGCCAGCTCTTCTACTTCCGTAAATCCATGGTCTGCCCGGATCCCGTTTGCGCCAAGCAGCCGATACTGACGTTTCCTGCTGAGCGCCATAATATGCCCAAACAATTCCCGGATCTCGGTCTTTCCAAATTCCTCCGGGACAAGGGAAGCGAGCTTTTCCTGTTTTTCCTGCTCGCGCTTTTGGTCAAATACTTTTTTTCCGGTCCGGATCTTGTACGCGGCCACCTCGGAAGTAAGCTGCACGCGCTTTTGATACAGCGCTGCGATCTCGCGGTCCACCTGGTCTATTTCGTCCCTTAAAGCCAATAAATCTCTCAATTTCTCCACCTGTATTTTCTGTTTTTATTTTTATTTTAGAAAGAGCAAACCATTTTCTGGCCGTTCTAATCATAGTTACTAATTTTTCAGGCTGCGAAGCGCCTGTTTTTAGCACTTTTTACTGTATCTATCATATTACTTCTTTTCCAAAATTTCAAGTATAAATTGTTAGAAGTAACCGGGCGTATCATTTATATTGTAATAGTTTAAACAAGGTGTTATATTTTTGCTTACCGGACGCTGGGAGAGACGGTTTGCCCGGCTTTCCCAGCTAATCTTTGCATGCTTTACAATTAGTTTGCTATACGGAATCATAATACCTAAAACGGGTCTGGCTTGCGGCGACGTTGGAAGAATATCGGAAAAACAGACAAGAAATATGGTTCCTTTCTCATCGTCAACAACTGCAACCAACATCTTTTTCACCCCTCACACGTAATTCCTGTCATGTTTTGATCGATCCTACTATCGTATTATAGGATCATTGCAGCCGCCGCAATGCCTGAATTGTTTCTTTTATAATTCAAATAATATAGAAAATTCTTCAAAAATCCCAACAGGAACCTCTTCCCCGAAATCATATTGTTCCACTCGGTCTGCTTCAAATCCATACACAGACACCATATTCTTTCCAGGATCAACAATCCAGTATTCCCGTACACCCGCGGTATGGTATAAAAACATTTTCTTTATATAATCTCTCGGCTTACTGCTTTTCGAAACAATCTCGATCACCCAATCCGGCGCGCCCATACAGCCCTTTTCCTCTAATTTATCGGTATCGCATATAACGGATAGGTCTGGTTCCAGATATGTTTGGTCATCATTGTTTAGGAATACCGCAAATGGAGCCGCATATACTTCGCATTTTCCATCCCTTTGTTTGATATAGTCATAAATTTCATGATACAAATAGCCGGAAATTTTTTGATGCGTACGACTTGGATGGGCCATGCTATAAATCTGCCCATCGATCAGTTCCGCTCTTTTTCCATCAGGCAATGCATAAATATCTTCGATTGTATATTCTTTTTCCTTATGAAATGCCGGGTTCATACGATCACCTGCCTTTCCGCATCCTGATTAAAAACCACCTCACGCAAAATCAAAAATCGACAACTGGTTCGATTCCGGCAAATCCCCCAAAATCCCCAGTTCCCCCATCAGGTCCGCAACTGATTTACTGACCTTGGACCTTTGGCGGAAATCGTCTTTTGACAAAAACGGCCCGTCCTTGACTGATTCGACAATCCCCTCCGCCGCTTTCTCACCCAATCCTTCGATTGCACTGAGCGCCGGCATCAGCTTTCCGTCTATAATCTGAAAATGCCTGGCCTTTACTTTGTCCAGCTCCATCGGGCAAAACGCGTAGCCCCTGGCATACATTTCCTGGACAATACGCATATCCTTGATCGTATCCAGTTCTTTTTTGGACAAAGAATCCCTGCGCCGTTCAAAATTGCGCAGATGGTGCGCCAATTTTTCCTGGCCCTGGCACATCAGCTCGTAACTAAACGCCGTGGCGCGGATAGAAAAATAAGCCGCATAATAGGCCAGCGGATAAAAGACCTTACAGTACGCGATCCGCCAGGCCATCATGACATATGCCGCCGCATGGGCTTTTGGGAACATATACTTGATCTTCTGACACGACCAGATATACCAGTCCGGCACATCATGCTCTTTCATTACGGCAATCCACTCTTCCTTTAACCCTTTGCCTTTGCGCACCGATTCCATAATCGTAAAGGAAAGCTCGCTGTCCAGCCCCATCCCGATCAAATAGATCATAATGTCGTCACGCGTACAGATAGCTGTGGAAATCGTCGCCTTTCCCTCTTCGATTAAAGTCTGCGCGTTGCCAAGCCATACATCCGTCCCGTGCGACAGGCCGGAAATCCGCACTAAGTCAGAAAACGACTGCGGTTTCGTATCAATCAGCATCTGGATGACAAAGTCGGTCCCAAATTCCGGAATGCCAAGGCTGCCGACTGTACAGCCGCCGATATCCTCCGGTGTAATCCCCAATGCATCCGTACTTTTAAAAATTGACATGACCGCCGGGTCGTCCAGCGGTATTTCTATCGCGTGCAGCCCGGTCAGGTCTTCCAGCATACGGATCATGGTCGGATCATCGTGTCCAAGGATATCTAATTTCAGCAAGTTATGGTCAATGGAATGGTATTCAAAATGAGTCGTTACGATATCGGTCGTCATATCGTTGGCCGGATGCTGGATCGGGGTAAAAGAATAGATCTCTTCGCCCATCGGCAGTACGACAATCCCGCCCGGATGCTGCCCGGTGGTCCGCCGGATGCCGACACACCCCTGCACGATACGGTTGATCTCGCAATACCGCTTATGGATAAACCGCTCTTCGTAGTACTTTTTCACATAGCCAAACGCCGTTTTATCCGCCATCGTACCAATCGTACCCGCCCGAAATGTCTGCCCCGCACCGAAAATAACCTCGGTATATTTATGGGCTTTGCTCTGGTAGTCGCCCGAAAAATTCAAATCGATATCCGGTTCCTTATTTCCCTTAAAACCCAGAAATGTTTCAAACGGGATATCAAATCCTGCTTTTACAAGCAGTTTTCCGCACTTTGGACACAGCCGGTCGGCCAGGTCGCAGCCCGAGCGTCCGGCGTATGCCTTGACCTCGTCCGAATCAAAATCGCTGAAATGGCAATATTCGCAGTAGTAATGCGGACTAAGCGGATTTACTTCCGTAATACCCGACATCGTGGCTACAAAAGACGATCCGACCGAACCGCGGGAACCGACCAGATAGCCGTCCTCGACGGATTTCCACACCAGTTTCTGCGCGATAATATACATTACGGCATAACCGTTTGAAATAATAGAAGTCAGTTCCCGCTCCAGGCGCTTTGCTACGATTTCCGGCAGATTTTCCCCATACATTTCATGCGCCTTACGGTAACAGATCTCACGCAGAAGCTGGTCGGAATTTTCAATGACCGGCGGCGCCTTGTCCGGCCGTACCGGAGATATTTTTTCACACATATCGCAAATCAGGTTTGGATTTGTAATAACGACTTCTTCCGCTTTACGGCTGCCTAAATAGGCAAATTCCTCCAGCATTTCCTCCGTTGTATGCAAATATAGCGGCGCCTGTTCCTCAGCGTCTTTAAATCCCTGTCCGGCCATAATAATCCGGCGGTATTCCACGTCTTGCGGATTCAGGAAATGCACGTCGCACGTAGCCACAACCGGCTTATGAAACTCTTCGCCGAGCTTCACGATTTTTTGATTGATCTTTTGTAAGTCTTCTTCGGAATTGACCGGGTATTTTTCTTCCCGCAGCATAAACGCGTTATTGCCGTTTGGCTGGATTTCCAGATAATCATAAAATTCCACAAGCCTTGCGATTTCCGTCTGCGGCCGTCCAAGCAGGATTGCCTGGTACAGTTCCCCGGCTTCGCAGGCCGAGCCAAGCAGCAGCCCTTCGCGGTAACGTACCAGTTCGCTTTTTGGGATCCGCGGGCGCTTATGAAAGTACGTAAGATGCGACATCGACACCAGACGGTAGAGGTTCACGCGCCCATAGTCGTTCGTGGCCAAAATAATCGCGTGATAGGTCGGCATTTTATGAATCTGCTGCGGGGTGGCCCGCCCCTGTTCATTTAACGCATCCAGGTCAAAAATACCGCGCTTTTGTAGCATTTCAATAAATTTTACAAAAATTTCCGCCGTACATCCCGCGTCGTCTACCGCACGATGATGGTTTTTTAAGGATATATGCAGTTCCCTTGCTACGGTATCCAACTTAAAACGGTTTAAATTAACAAGTAAAAATCTTGCCATCGCTACGGTATCCACGACTGTAAAGTCGCAGGACAGCCCCAAATCCTCACAATTTTTACGGATAAAGCCCATATCAAATTCCGCGTTATGCGCCACCATAACACAGCCGGCGCAAAATTCCATAAATTCCGGCAATACAACTGAAATCTCCGGTTCGTTTATGACCATATCATCGCGGATTTTCGTCAATTCCTCGATTTTAAATGGAATCGGCACTTTTGGATTCACAAATCTGGAAAAACGATCCACGATTGTCCCATTTACTACCTTGACCGCGCCGATTTCAATAATCTTATGCACATTCGGACTAAGCCCGGTCGTTTCCAGGTCAAATACTACATACGAATCCAGCAGTTTTTGCCCCCTGGAATCAAACACAATATTTTTTAAATCATCGACAAGATACGCTTCGACGCCATAGATCAGTTTAAAATCCGCGTCAGGCGCTACTGCGTGGTTTGCGATTGGAAATGCCTGCACCGCGCCATGGTCGGTAATCGCGATCGCCTTATGCCCCCACGCCATCGCCTGTTTAATAATATCCCCGACATCGGATATGCCGTCCATATCGCTCATTTTCGTATGGCAGTGCAGTTCCACACGCTTTTTTGAACTGGTATCCATTCTGCGTTCTGTAAAATCAGCAATCTTCTTGATCCCGGATATGGAACTTAATGTCAGTTCGCTGTCAAATTTATCAAACGCCGTAACCCCCCGGATTTTTAAAAAAGCACCCTTTTTCACACCGTCCAGCAATTCGTCCAATTGTTCGTTTTTTACAAAAATCTTTAGAATAATAGAATCCGTAAAATCGGTAAGGGTTACGATGACAATACTCTTTTCCCCGCTGCGCAGTTGTCTGGTATCTACTGCGATTACCTGGCCGCGGACCGCGATTTCACCCATTTCTCCCGTAATCTGGTCTATCGCGATTACTTCGTCCGCAAAATCCCTGCCGTATACAACATCCGGATTGTCCGAACGCTTGAGCGGATAATCCCTGCGCTGGCGGCCTTTTGAAAATGATGGCAACTCGTTCTTTTTCGTACTGCCCGCCTTATTCGGCGCTGGCGCGGATGCAATGCCGCCCGCCTGGATTCCCTGGTCTTGCGAAGAACTTGCCATACTCCCGTCCGCAAGTCCCGCTATGTAATCGTCATAACCTGCCGCCTGGTCTATGCATGCAGATCCATCCGCATCTTCCAGCGTCATATAATCCGCCATATGTTCCAAATAGCCCGCCATCTGATCAGAGGATCCCGCATCTAGAAAGCCGGCGCTGTTCGCACCGCCCGCTGCATTCCCCTTTTCTACAGCATCCATTTTAATGACGACATTTACATTCCCATTTTGATCCGTATAGGCAAGATACACTTCCTCTTCCTTTTTACATTCTTTTTTCGGTTCCAATACCGGTTCTATTGTCACGGTAAGGCCGCAGCGGTCATGTATTACTTTATATAAAATCTCTAATAGTTCGTCACAGCAATCCTGCGCTACGACCGAATCCTCCATATAGAGGCGCATACGGTTTTCTTCCAAAAACTCCAGTCTGGCGCAGCGGAACAGGTTATAAAGTAAAAGACTGTATGCCTTGAGTTCTTCCAGGATACTGTCTTTGTATAATTCCATCAGCGACTCCGGCGTATACTGCGCGGAAAGCTGATAGCGCTCTATAATTTTTACGGTAAGTTCCTGCTTGGGAAACAACTGTTTTTTAATATTCCGTTCCAATTGGAAGATACTCTTTTTGGGCAAAAGGCGCGTCCCGTGCAGATAAATCCGCAGATGCGTGCGGGCCTTATTCGATACGACCCGCTGTACATCTACCGTTTCCAGCATCTGCTTTGTTTCATCGCCCACCTGAAGCACCGGAAATACTTCGAAAAATTTTTTTGTCATTTAATTTTCACCCCAATGCAGTAATTCCTCACGTAATGCCGCAAGCAGCTCATCTTCGGGTAATTTTTTAATTACTTCGCCGTGTTTGATCAAAAGCCCTTCGCCTACACCCCCGGCGATACCGATATCCGCTTCTTTTGCCTCGCCCGGCCCGTTTACGACACAGCCCATCACCGCCACTTTTAAATCAAGCGGCAGGTCTGCTACCATCTCTTCTACTTGGTTTGCCAGTTTAATTAAATCTATTTTTGTCCGTCCGCAGGTCGGACAGGATACTACCTCGATACCGCCGCTCCTAAGCCCGAGCGAACGCAGGATCAGCTTTGCGGATTTTACTTCTTCCAGCGGATCTCCGGTCAGCGACACGCGGATCGTATCACCGATGCCCTGATACAAAATCAGTCCGATCCCAAGGGCTGATTTAATATTTCCGCTGATCAGCGTCCCTGCTTCGGTAATGCCTACATGCAGCGGATGCATGGTCTTCGCAGAAATCAGTTCATGCGCACGTACGCACATCAATACATCCGAAGACTTGATACTGATAACCAGTTGGTCATAGCCCATCTCTTCGATCAAAGCAGCCTGCGCGAGGGCGCTCTGCGCCATTCCCTCCGCCGTCACGCCATGATACTTTTCCAAAATCTCTTTTTCCAGCGAGCCGCTGTTGACGCCGACCCGGATCGGAACCCCGCGTTCCTTTGCCGCATCGACCACCGCGCGTACCTTGTCCGCAGAACCGATATTGCCCGGATTGATGCGGATTTTATCCGCCCCATGCGCAATTGCCGCTATCGCAAGCCGGTAATCAAAATGAATGTCCGCTATAACCGGAATCGAAACTTCTTTTTTAATTTCTCCCAGTGCCTTTGCCGCTTCCATATTTGGAACCGTACAGCGGACTAGGTCACAGCCGGCCGCCGCCAGGCGTTCTATTTGCTGTATTGTTGCCGCTGCGTCCTCTGTCCGGGTATTGGTCATCGACTGGATCAAAATAGGATGGCCGCCGCCGATCGTGCGGTTTCCGATCGTTACTGTTTTTGTAATTTTTCTTTGCATGATGCATCCCCTCGCTTTTTCCGATTGCATTACATCACAATCTTACGAATATCATTAAACATAATCACAACCATCAGCGCCATCAGCGCCATCAGAAATACAAAATTCAACGCCCCTTCCTTATTCGGATCCATCCGTTTGCCGCGTACCGCCTCTACTACCAGGAATACAAGCCTGCCGCCGTCTAGCGCCGGGATCGGCAGCAAGTTCATCACACCGAGGTTTGCCGACAGTAAAATACACATGTTGAGCATATTTAAAAATACCATAAAGACCCCGTCAGATTTCGCCTGCGTATACGTATCCCCAATGACTTTTACAATTCCGACAGGCCCGGACATCTCATTGACGCTGACCCTGCCGCGGATCAACTGTCCCAAGCTTTCTATCGTAGACGTAATCCAGTATTTCACCTCGTAGGCACTATAACGCAGCGTTTCAAGCGCCGACCCTTTTGAACGTGCCGTCGTCCCGTAAATACCCATCAGATAACTGCCGCTTTCCTCGTCGTATTTCGGCGTCAAAACCGCCGTATGCGTCTTACCGTCCCGTTTATACGTTACTTCAATGTCTTCTCCGGCATGGAAATATGTATAAACGGATACTTCTCTATACAAGTGTATTTTTTTATTTCCAAGCTTTACAATCTCGTCACCCTCGCGGATTCCCGCTTCCTGCGCCGGAAACCCTTCTTTGACGCCGGTTAAAACCGGGCGGTCAAATCCTACGCTGCCGACCAAAATCAGAGAGAACGCAAACGCCATAATAAAATTGAAAACCGGGCCTGCCGCTACTATGGAAATACGCTGCGGGACCGTCTTGCTGTTAAAGCTCCTGTCGTCCACACTTTCTTCATCTTCGCCTTCCATCATACAGGCTCCGCCAAACGGCAGAAGCTTTAACGAATATTTCGTTTCTCCCTTGGTAACGCCAAACAGCGTCGGACCAAGCCCCAGGCAAAACTCATTTACCTTAACATCATTGTACTTTGCCAGCAGAAAATGCCCCAGTTCATGGAACAGGATAATCACGCTGAAAATAATCAATGCCAGAATAATATTCAAATTACCACCTGCTTTCTATCCATTCATAAACAGACTGCTCTGTTTCCAACACTTGATTTAAATCCGGATGTTCGATATATGCACAGTGTTCCATGCATTCCCGGATCATCTTTGTAATATCCAAAAAATTTATTTGATGGTTCAAAAACTTCGCGACCGCGCGTTCGTTCGCCGCGTTGAAAACCGTCGGCATGTTCCCGCCGCGTTCCATTGCCTGGTAAGCCAGCTTTAAGCCGTCAAAGGTATCTGTATCCGGCTGTTCGAAACAGATCGAACCCAGCGCAAAAAAATCCAGCCTGCTGCCGGATAGCAGCCTGCGTTTTGGATAATACAGCGCATACTGGATCGGAAGACGCATATCCGGCGTGCCAAGCTGCGCCATAATACTTCCGTCTTCATATTCAACCATCGAATGGATCACGGACTGGGGCTGAACAACGACCTGGATTTTACTTGCGTCGACGCCAAACAGCCACTTTGCCTCCATTACTTCCAGCCCTTTGTTGACCATCGTCGCCGAATCGACCGTAATCTTTTTTCCCATGCTCCAATTTGGATGATGCAGGGCATCCGATACAGAAATATGCTCCAGTTCCTGTTTCGTCCTGCCGCGGAATGGCCCGCCAGACGCTGTCAACAAAATTTTATGAATCTTATTTTCCGGTTCCCTTTCGCCGTTCAAACACTGAAAGACCGCGCTGTGTTCGCTGTCTACCGGAAGCAGGGCCACACCGTATGTTTTTGCCAGCGGCATAATCAAGTGCCCTGCGGTTACGAGCGTTTCCTTATTTGCAAGCGCGATATCCTTTCCTGCCTCAATCGCGGCTATCGTCGGACGCAGGCCGATCATACCGACGACAGCCGTTACAAGCAGTTCTGATTCGGGAATCACCGCGGCCGCAAGCAGGCCGTCCATTCCACTTACAATCTGAACCTGCAGGTCGGCCGTACGAATCCGCAGTGCCGCCGCGTCTTTTTCCTCCCAAACCGCCGCCAGCTTGGGTCGAAATTCCCGTATTTGTTTTTCTAACAGTTCAATATTTTTTCCAGCGGTAAGCGCCCATACCCGGATATCACCCTGTTCACGGACAACATCCAGCGTCTGCGTCCCAATGGAGCCAGTTGAACCTAAAATAGCAATCTGTTTCATTTATCCACCTTCGTATTTTTATATATGAACCGCTGCAGCAGCGTCTTACAATAAATATTTGATCAGATAATAAATAATCGGTGCTGTAAAAATAACGCTGTCAAACCGGTCCAAAATACCTCCATGCCCTGGTATCAAATTTCCATAGTCCTTGATTTCATAATTTCTTTTTATCGCGGAAGCCGCCAGATCCCCAATCATGGAAATCAGTCCGCCAGCCACACTGATTGCTGCCATCAGATAAACCTGGGCACCGGTCAGATCCATCTGCGTCTGCAATACAGTCCCATACAGCGCGGTCAAAAGAAACGTACCCGCCAATCCGCCGACAGCTCCCTCTACGGACTTTTTCGGCGACAGCACCGGAGACATTTTATGTTTTCCAAAACGGACGCCGACGCAATACGCACAAGTATCACAGCCCCATGAACAGAGGAATATCAGCCATACGATATAAGCGCCTTTTTCCATCTGTCTGGTCTGGTAAATACACGAAAGCATCACAGCCACATAAAACACGCCGAAAAACAGTGCCTGGATCTGTGATGCATGGTATTTTGGATACGCCAGCACATAGACAGCCAATAGAACGGTCAATAAGCCAAGGATATACATCATTATATGTGGAATCCATTGAAAATATAAATCCAAATAATAGAGAACCGTCGCCCCATAAGCAATCGCTGCCGCCAATGTCTGTTCCATTTTATAGATTCTGTATAATTCATACATGCCAACGAGGGATATCATACATAATGCCGCAAGCAACACTTCCCCGCCGGTAATCAAAAGCACCAGAGCAGCCGCTACAAGCACGATCCCGCTTAAAAGCCTTGTCTTAAACATGAACCTATGCATCTCCTTTTCTTTCTGCCGCAGGTTTGGTCAGGCGGTCACAGGCCTCCATACCTGCGGTCCCTGTTATTATATGCCTCTACCGCTTTTTTTAGTTCCGCTTCATCAAAATCCGGCCATGGAACCTGCGTAAAATAAAATTCACTGTAGGCAAGCTGCCAGAGCAGGAAATTGGAAAGCCGCTGCTCCCCGCTTGTACGGATCAGCAAATCAGGGTCCGGAAGATCAGCCGTATCCAGATACCCGGCAAAGGTTTCTTCCGTAATCCGGTCCTCTGTGATCGCACCGGTTTTCAGATCGGCCGCCATCCGTTTAACCGCCCGCATCATTTCATCCCGGCTGCCGTAATTCAGGGCGATTTGAAAATAAAAACCGTCATATTGACTGGACACGCGTTCCAGCTCCCGGATCTGCTCCTGCAGTTTAGGCGACAGCCGGCTGATATCGCCGAGTACACGTACCCGCATATTATTTTTCTTTGCTGTTTTAAGGCAGGTCTTCATATAACTTCCCAAAAGCTTCATCAGCTCATCCACTTCCCCCTGCGGGCGTCCCCAGTTTTCGGTGGAAAACGCATAAACCGTCAAATATTTAATTCCCATATGACCTGCTATATCACATATTTTTTCTACATTTTTGGCGCCCATCGTATGCCCGTAGTTTCTCGGCATCCCCCGGCTCTTTGCCCATCGTCCGTTTCCGTCCAATATAATCGCAACATGCTGCGGTATCTTCATCCTAATTTCCTTTCCGCCAGGACCCGCAGACGTTTTCGGCCTGTAGCAAAACCCCGCGTCCGCTTTTCCTGCTGTAAACTTTCGATCGTGCGTATATTTATATAAACGGCGTAAAATTTCAGCACAATATAATTTGTTTCTGGCCCGCCGTTTATCGAATTTATTGTGCAGTATTCAATCACCGAATATATAGTATACGGAAAATGGGGACATGCCGCGGCTATGTCCCCGATTCCTTATATTATACAGTCAAAATTTCTTTCGTCTTATCTTCTACTGCCCGATCTACGTCAGCAATATACTTATCTGTCAATTTCTGGATTTCCTGTTCCAGATCCTTGATTTCATCTTCGGAAATATCGTCTTTCTTTCCCATTTTCTTAAAGGAGTCATTTGCATCCCGACGAATATTGCGGACTGCGACTTTCGCTGCCTCGCCCTTTTTCTTGATATCCTTTGCCAAATCCTTACGCCGCTCCTCTGTCAGCTCCGGAAACGCAAGGCGGATCATCCTGCCGTCGTTCGTTGGGTTAATTCCAAGATCCGAGGTAAGGATCGCCTTTTCAATTTCTTTTACCATGGATGCTTCCCACGGCTGGATCTGCAGCATGCGCGGTTCCGGCACATTGACATTTGCAACCTGCTGAATCGGTGTCGGCGTACCATAATAATCTACACGCAGCTTATCCAGCACATGCGGATTTGCCCTGCCGGCACGGATCCCCGCAAACTCATCCTGCAAGTTTTTCAATGACTTCTGCATCTTCGTATCATACTGCACTACTCTATCGTCCATAAAAACCTCCCTGTGCTTTGACCGTCTCCGGCCATATCCGGTATAGGCAGCTATACCGTAATCACAGTTCCATTGAAACTGCCGCTGATTGCTTTTACAATACTGTCCGGCTCAGCCAAACTAAATACATACATCGGCATTTTATTTTCCATACATAGGATAGAAGCTGACAAATCTACAACAGCCAGCTTTCTTTCTATGACTTCATCGATCGTAAGCGTATCAAAACGGACTGCATCCGGATTCAGTTTCGGATCACTGTCATAGACGCCGTCAATTGCTTTTGCAAGCAGAATCCCATCCGCCTCAATTTCCACAGCGCGCAGCACTGCGGCGGTATCGGTGGAAAAATATGGATTGCCCGTTCCCCCGGCAAAAAATACAACCATTTGATGAGCAAAATATTTTTCCGCGCGGTCTTTGGAAAACAGCTTGGTAAAAGAACCACATGCAAACGGAGTCAGGATATTCGTCCGCATCCCTTCGGACCGAAAAATTTCGGAAACATAAATACAGTTCATCACTGTCGCAAGCATCCCAATCTGGTCTGCTTTTGTACGGTCAATGGCCTCGCTCGTCCTGCCGCGCCAAAAATTGCCGCCGCCGATTACAATACCGACCTGTGTGCCGCTATCTACCAGTTGCTTAACCTGGAGGGCTACGGTCCGCACTATCGTCTCATCAAATCCGTTTTTTTTCTCGCCAGCCAGTGCTTCTCCGCTTAACTTCAATAGAACTCGCTTCATGTTCGTCCAAATCTCCTATTATTTGCCTTTTTTATTCTCACCAAACAGGCTGTCAACATCAATATCCGCATAACACTGCGAACAGAAACCTTCGATCACCGCGCCATTGTTGATCTGTACGGATCTGGATTTGATATTGCCGACAATAACAGCGGAAGTATCTACAACTACCGGTCCCTGTACATCGATATCGCCCTTTACCGCCCCGGCAATGACTGCGGAAGTAGCCGAAATATTACCTACGACAACGGAGCCAAGACCGATTTTTACGGTACCTGTACTTGTAATTTCCCCTTCGATTTTTGCCGCGTCGGAAAAAACTTCTGACGATGAGCTGTTGCCTTTGATTGTTCCGGTTACTTCCAGCTTGCCATTACACTGTACATTCCCTTCGACGCGGCCGCTGATACTAAAAGAACCGGTTGTAGCTAGATTACCTTTGATCGTAGTTCCATCGGTAATAATAGACACTTCATCGGTAACTTCTAAAGATTCGGAAGGCAATGCCTCCTCCATAGCTAATGTTGGCTCATTCATCAATTCTTCATTCATTGGTACTTCCTCCTTAATTGTTGTACTTGTTTTCATATTTCGGTTTTGTGAAAAAACATCACTGATGTCAGGTTCTGTCTTTGGTCTTGGCACCGGCTGCGGTTTCGGCGCCGCCTGCGGTCTTGCTTTTGGCTGCGGTGCCGGCTTTGCCGGCTTTGACGCTGGTTTTGGTTCATCCGCCTTAGCATCAAACGAAAAACGCACATCCTGCGCCTTTTCTTTCTCCCGTTCCGGCTCCAGCCTGCCGCTAAAGCGCTCCATTACCGCGTCCAGGTCCGTTTCCGATTGGCCTTTTTCCTTTTCGGCTGCCTGCGGCGGCTCCGCAGCCCGCTTCGGCGGTATTTTCTCCAATACCGGTTCTTCCGGCTTAATCTGCACATACCGTGTTTCTTCCGGTGCTTCTACATGCTCCAGTAAGCCGTCCAGCTTTGATAATTCCGATTCAATGTCCAAATCTCCCTCCATTGTGTTTACCATCATATCGGAAGACCCTTCCATTTCGTCTTCACTTTCCGGATTTTCCCCCGGCAGGAGTTCGTTTACCGCCAAAGACAGATCATCCTTGAAATCTTTAAAAAAGCTCATCTTTTACCTCCATGTTATCCGTATGTAATCATTCTTCCACACTATCTGCCGAAACATGCTGTACAAGTGTTGTATTCTGTTCAATTGGCAGAATTTTCGCACCTGCTGCCTGAATCTTTTTAATCATAGACGGAAGTGCCTTGACTGTATTGGCTTTATTAACCGCATCATGCATCAGTACTACCGACGTACGGTGTTTTTCCACGTCCCCCATGACATTTTCCACCATTTGCTTAGGCGTATAATCATAAGAAGTCGCATCCCCGCATTCCGCGTTCCAGTCAAAATAAGTAACCCCGATCTGATTCAGATAACGGATAAAAACTTTCATATCCGTACTGCTGACCTGGTTGCTGCTCCCTCCCGGAAAACGGTACAGCTTACATTCTATGCCGGTCGCCTCATAAATCCGGCTTCTGATTCTTTCCAAATCTTTTTTAAACGATTTCAACGAACTGTACAGTTCCTCATATTTATGCGAATACGAATGCATTCCCAACGTATGTCCCCGGTCTACAATCTCTTTATAAAGATCCAAAGATTCTTTGTCTTCCCTGCCGGTTACAAAGAAAGTTGCTTTTACATGGTATTTGTCCAAAACATCCATGATTTCTTTCGTATTGGCACTCGGCCCGTCATCGAAAGTCAGGTATACTTTTTTCCCCTCTTCCTCGTCGTCGGTTACCGGGTCGGACGGCTCTTTCGAAACATCCGCCTTTGCGCTTTGCGCCGGATCAGACCCATCCCCGTCTTCAGATGATGTTTTCGTATGTGCCTGCCCTGCCTGCTCCCCGTCGTCGGCCTGCGTCGGCGTTTCATATTTTTGTACATCATCCGCCTGGTTTATTTTATGTTCTTTTTGTTCCACCTGCTGGCTACGAATCGTATTTTCCGTCAGGATGTCGATCTGCTTTTGCAGTGACTGTACTTTAAAAATTAACGTCACTGAAATGACCATCCACGCCAGCATCCATGTCGCCAGAAACCAGACTAATCCTGTTTTCATACGCTGGATCCGTTTTTTGTGTGCAAGACGCTCATTTAATTCTTGATTATTACCGTTCATTAAATTTCCCAGCCCCCTGGTCTTTTATCCAAACCATTGTAACATATTTGATTCTGAATGAGTACGCTTTTTTTATTTTGTATCGATGTTTTTTTGCATAAAATTTTTCATTTTTTCTGACATTTTTCTTGTTTTTTTCTTATTTTCTGTTTTTATCATTTTTCAACAACGAAATGCCGACGATACGCCGAGCCAAATATAGTATAGCACTTTTTTTTTCGGTTGTCATTATGAAATATTTGTTGTTCGAAAAATTTTAAAATTGGCCAACCAAAGAAAACGGAAAGCCAAACTCCGCTTCCCGTTTTCCTTTCGTACGCCGCTTCTTTAATCCTGTTTGCGTGATTCCATAATCGCCTTGTCTATGTCTGCATCAATCTCCGTTTTTGTCCCCGCCGTTTTCTGCGGCTCTTTTTGGTCCGCAATTGCCTGGCCCGCCGCCTGCCTTGCGTGATGCAGCAGGCTGCCGGCGATACGGAACAACACCCCGACCAGGTCCAATAGACGGGATGCGAATCGGATCGTATAGATTCCCGCCTTTTGTATCCCGCTAATAACCTTTGCCACTGTGCCTGCCCCGGAAGCTGAAGCTGCAGGTTCTCCGACTGCGAATCCGTCATCCGCATAGATGCTGTCTATGTCCTGATCCGGTTTTGGCTTCGTTTTATCCAGATCCTGCTGCTCATATAATGGAAAGGAAACCGTTACCTTAAACAGATCCCCGTCTACGACCAGTTCAAAGGTGCCGTTCATTAACTCGGTCAGGCTTTTTGCGATCGATATGCCAAGCCCGCTTCCTTCCGTGTTTCTGGAACTGTCTCCGCGCACAAAGCGTTCCATCAGTTCCTCACTGCTGATATTAAGCTGGTATTTGGAAATATTTCGGAAAATGATATAAGCCCTGCCCGCATCCTGCTCTAAATTGATATAGGCCCTTGTCATCGGCTGCGCATACTTACAGATATTATTCATCAAATTGTCAAATACCCGCCACAGATGTCTGCTGTCCGCCTCGATGGAAATGGTTTCCTCCGGCTTTTTGATCTGAAGTTCGATCTGATTTTCCATCAGTTTTTCTTCAAATTCTCCTATGGTCTGTACAATCATTACGCCCGTATCGCATTTTTCCATTGTGACACCCATACTCCCGGTCGAAGCTTTGGATGCTTCCATCAGGTCTTCAATCAGTTTTTTTAAGCGCGCGGACTGCCGGTGCAGCACTTCCAGATAATCCTGTACGGCCGTTTCCGCCGGCTGTTCCTTGCGCATTTCTTTGCGCAGCAAATCTACATAATTGATAATCGAGGTCAGCGGCGTTTTAATATCATGGGATACATTGGTAATCAGCTCTGTTTTAAACCGTTCGCTTTTCATCCGTTCGTTGACGGCGCGGTTCATCCCGGTTCCGATATCATTTAAATATTCGCCGTGCTTTTTCATTTCCCAAAACATATGGCCCGTCTGGATCCGGTAATCCAGCTCCCCGTCCGCAATGCGCTGCGCCCCTTTCTGCAGCCGGTCCGCCTGCATCAGGATCAAAATAATGATCGGATAGACCAGTATCTTTTCCAGCAGCCATAAGCCAAACAGCCCCCCTTCCAAGCGGTAGCTGAAAATGCTGATCGCAAGATATTCCATCAAAGCAGCCACGCCCAAAACCAGCCATGCTTTCCACAACAAGGTCATGCTCTGGTAAAGCCCGGTAAAAATAACCGCTGTAAAACGGAAACTCGTTCCGGCCATATGCATACATTTTTTACAGATCCAGTAAACTAACGTGTTCCGCCACCATCTTCCCAGTTTTACATTGACCGCGAAACTCATGCAAAAATTCACCGCCAACAAAATCCCTCCGACCAATCCCATTGCCGCAAATACAAAACCGGTTACATTGAAAGACGAATCCGCATAGGAAGCATTTCGAAATTGCGACAAATAGGAAACAACGATTTCGATCACTACAACTTCCCCAGTTCCCACACACGCCAGATACAGGTCCAGCGGAATCTTTCCTGCCAGCCCCGGCACAATCTTCGTTTCCCCTTTCCGATGCCCTGCCGCACACATCAAAAAAGAAAACGACGCCAGAAATACCAGCATTGACACAATAAAAATAACAATCATCAAATAGCGTATCCGATAGGCAAAATCAATCACCCGCTTCATCTGTACAAACAAATCGCTCTGGCCCAAAGACCCAGCCCCCTCAAGTGGTGTCTGAACGCATGACAACACATAATAGGATACTTTTTCCGGTTCACACGGCTCCAGCACATAGATCATGGATCGATCCGCCCGCTCGAGTGTATCGCCGCAAACACTGCCGATTTTTGCCAATTCCACGGAATCTACAATGCTTACTTCATTCAGGCTGACCACAATCCCGTCTTCAAACATGACTGCCGCAACGCTTTTATCCCATTGGAAAGAAGCGACGCCCATTTCATCTGAACCGGTGCGCAAGAGATAGGCCTCCAGCTCCATAGTATTCGCTTCTATTTCTTCACCGTCAGCCGTATAGACGGTCGCGGCAAACACCGGAAATAGCTTCTTTTCGGACCGGATATAAAATTGATCCTGAAACCAATCATAATAATAACCATCCATTGGATATTCCTTTGCCTGGTACGCATCCTGCATCAGGTCGTAGACCGAATACGTCCCAAACAAACCTGTCCCGACTTGAAACGCGGTGTCTTCCCCTATGCTGCAGGAAAATACATGCAGACCCTCGGGCTGTTTGATATATTCGCTGTAGCTTTTTTGTTTGAAATTCCCGGCGATATAACTGGAGGGTTTTGCTAAATCTACATCCGCAAGATCGTCTGCCCGAACCACGCCATAGCAAAAATTCGTATCCGACAGCGTCTTTTCCCCAAAATCCTCCTTATACGCAGCCATTGCCACCACAGAATATTGGTTGCAGACCCTGTCAAAACCCCGTTCCAGCATTTCTTCCTTTTCCATCTGGTAAAAGCCCTCATTATCCAGTGTAAGCATCGCTGCCATACTCATCCCAAACGCGATCACGCTCACCACAACGAAACATACCGCCGCAATTTTTGCCGCAGGGGCTGCTTTTAGATTTTTCATGGTCACCGATCTCCTTCCATTTTATAACCGCGGCCCCATACCACTTTTAAAAAGCGCGGCTGGGCCGGGTCATACTCTATTTTTTCACGCAGGTGCCGGATGTGGACGGCTACCGTATTTTCCGTGCCGAACGAGACATCTTTCCAGACTTGGGTATAAATTTCGTTAGGTGAAAATACCTGTCCCGGATGTTCCATAAGCAGTTTTAGTATATCATACTCGGTACGTGTCAGCGCCACTGTCTCGCCGTCCAGTGTGACTTCCTTTGATTTATCGTCCAATTCAATTCCGCCGATACAAAGCTTTCCGTTTTCTTTCTGCTTTCCCCCGCCCAACTGCATATAACGGCGAAGCTGGGATTTTACCCGCGCCTGCAGTTCCACCGGATTAAATGGTTTTGTCACATAATCGTCCGCACCAACCGTAAGCCCCAGCACTTTGTCCATATCTTCGCCTTTTGCCGTCAGCAGAATTACCGGTACGTTGCTACATTCCCGAATTTTGACCATTGCCTCAATCCCGTCCATTTCCGGCATCATAATATCCATCAGTACCAGATGGATCTGCGTTTCAGCGCTTTTTACGACATCCAGTGCTTCCTTTCCGTTATACGCCTCGTATACCGTATATCCCTCGCTGCTTAAATAAATACGAACCGCCGATACGATATCCTTTTCGTCATCACATACCAAAATATTATACATAACTCCCTCCATCGATTTTTACAGCCCGCGTTCGCCCGTTCGGGCAAAAAAATTCCGCCACCTGTATTATGAGTCCTCATAGATACATTGTAGCGGAAATTTTATGAATTTCCAACCAGGCAAATGATTAAGACTTTTTTAAGTTCTGTTTTTTAGCGCAGAAATCCACGCAACCCTGTAATTTCTTTTGCCTTTTCAAAGATCTGTCTGGTGTTTGCTTTTAAGTAAAACTGTAACGATGCCAGCTCCTGATCGGAAAATCCGCATGATTTTTCAATTTTCCCGCCAGGAATGACCCCTTCCGCAAAATCCTTTTCCCCATTGCGCGTAAAACGGACTCTAACTATTTTATCTTTTCCATTTTTTAAAATTCCCGTATAAGTTAACGATACGTCTTCCATATCTAATTGACCTCCCTGTGCTGATTTCCTGTACATCCTGTAATGTCCTATTTCATATATATCGGTTCATTTTTGTCAAATACACACGTTTTTCTGCCATTATCTGTATGAATATTTTCCACATTTTCGTACATGCTTTTAATATCAATCATGCGGAGGTTACCTATGGCTGTCTATAAAGTTGAAATCTGCGGCGTAAATACAGCAAAGCTGCCAGTATTAAAAGAATCGGAAAAAGAAGAATTGTTTAAACGGATCAAACAGGGCGACCACGAAGCCAGAGAACAATATATCAACGGCAATCTGCGTCTTGTCCTAAGCGTCATCAAGCGATTCTCGAACCATCATGAAAACGTAGATGACCTGTTTCAGATCGGCTGTATCGGACTGATCAAATCTATTGACAACTTCGACCCGACAATGGGCGTAAAATTTTCTACTTATGCCGTACCAATGATTATCGGCGAAGTACGCCGCTACCTGCGGGACAATAACAGCATCCGCGTCTCACGATCCCTTCGCGACAACGCTTATAAAGCCATTCATGCAAAAGAAGTGCTGACGCGCACCTCCAACCAGGAGCCGACCCTGGAAGAAATCGCAAAAGAAGCCGGGCTGACGAAAGCGGAGATCGTATTTGCCCTGGACGCCATACAGACTCCGGTGAGCCTTTACGAGCCGGTCTATACAGACGGCGGCGATACGTTATATGTGATGGACCAAATTTCAGATAAAAAGAACCGGGAATCGAAATGGATTGAATCGCTGTCGCTGTCGGACGCAATGAAACGGCTGAATGAACGGGAAAATTACATTATAAAACTGCGCTTTTTTGAAGGAAAAACACAAATGGAAGTCGCGGAGGAAATCCACATTTCCCAGGCGCAGGTTTCACGGCTGGAAAAATCCGCGCTGAAAAGTATGCAGAATTATTTGTCGCTGACGTAACGCGTGTAGGTAAAATATACGGCTTTGGCCTTACGGACGCCTGGAAATGGAGCAATCCATCCCCGGCTGTCCGTAAAAATTTGCAAAATGCCTTTATCTGCTCCATTTATCGCACAATGCGTTAATCTGGTCGGCAAACTTGCCCAGTTCTTTATTCGGCCTGCCTTCGGATTTATGGATCACGGCAAGGATCCGTTCACCCGCCGCAAGAAGCCTTGCAAATACATTGGTCGAAGCTTTGGTCGTCTTTATATGGATCTCTTTGCGTTTGCGCTGTCCTTGTTTGACCTGCAGCCCGGTTAAAAGGTCAAACGCGTCCCCGCTGTACGGCGCCTGTGCCTGATAGCCGTATGTCTGTTGTAAATGTGCCGCAAAATCGTCTGTTACGTGATCCTCGCCGTGTACGATAAAAAATTTTTTTGGCGTGTTTTGCGCAAACGCGCCGGCCCAGTCGGTTAGCTGCTGTTTGTCCGCATGGCCGCTGATACCCGGGAGGTTTAATATCTTTGCATTGACCTCGACTGGTTCCCCAAACAGCTTAACCTGTTTTGCCCCGTTTAACAGAAAATTCCCTAAAGTTCCCGGTACCTGGTAGCCCACAAATACAATGGTGGAATCACGGCGCCAAAGGTTGTGTTTTAAATGATGGCGGATCCGCCCCGCTTCACACATACCGGACGCGGAGATAATGACAATCGGCTTTTTGATAAAATTGATCGCCCTGGATTCGTCGCTTGTTACAGAAGTCTTTAAGCCGTCAAACCGGATCGGGTTGATCCCGGACGCAATCAATTCTTTTGCTTCCTCATTGAAACAAACGGAATTGTTCTTGTGAAATACATTAGTTGCTTCAATGGACAGCGGACTGTCTACGTAGACTTCAAAATCCTCAAAGCCAGGCAGCAGATGCTCGGATTTTACACGGCGCAAAAAAAACAAAAGCTCCTGTGTACGTCCTACGGAAAACGCCGGGATTACGACATTCCCGCCGCGGATAAACGTATCCCTTATCACTTCCGCAAGCGTTACCGCATAATCCGGCGGTGCCGCATGCAGCTTATTTCCGTAAGTGGATTCCATAATAACGTAATCGGCTTCCCGGATATATTCCGGATCCCGGATCAGCGGGCGGGCGCCCGTCCCAATATCCCCGGAAAATACGAGCTTGCGTGTCTGTCCGTCTTCTGTCGTCCACAGTTCTATACTCGAAGAACCAAGCAGATGTCCGGCATCTACAAAACGAATCCGGATATTTTCACAGACTTCTATTTGCGTATCATAAGCGCACGGAACAAAATGCTGCAGTACCCCGATGGCGTCATCCATATCATAAATAGGCGTTACTTCCGGCCGCCCGGCACGTCTGGCCTTACGGTTTCTCCATTCTGCTTCAAACATCTGGATGTGCGCGCTGTCCTTTAACATAATATTACACAGCTCACATGTCGCCTTTGTCGCAAAAATCTGGCCGCGGAACCCATGGCTGTATAATAGTGGCAGCAATCCGGAATGGTCGATATGTGCATGCGTTACAAATACATAATCGACCGCGGATGCATTCACCGGTATTTCCTGGTTTTCATACAAATCCGGTCCCTGCTCCATCCCGCAGTCAATTAACAGATTCTTTCCGCCAGACTGTACAAAATGGCAGCTTCCCGTAACCTCATGCGCCGCGCCTAAAAATTCCAACAGCATAACATCATCTCCTTCCTTAAAAAAACCGTTTTCCGCAAATTTTGACATTTTTATTATTTTATCACAAAAACCATTTTTCGCAAACGTATTTTTTGAAAATAAAAACGCCGCAGGAAACGGAGGGCAACAGTCCAGAAAAGAGGTTACATTTTGGACGCGGGGACGCCGGATGAGGGACGCGGGCCTGGCTTGTGGCTCCGACTCCAGAATGGTAAGAATCCCTAAGTATTCTGCATTTACGGATCGGCCTGCCCCGGTCGCGGCGCCTAATTCGCCCAGGACCACGCCAGTAGCTAAAGGCGCCGCTTGGCTTCGCCCCTTAGGTGGTTGAGCAGAATACTAAGGGCTTCTAACCATTCTTCCAACGTCGCCACAAGCCAGGCCCGCGTCCCTCATCCGGCTGGTTTTCTTTGACTTTTCTTTAACCCTGCATAACATACACTGCATGGATATGCAAAACAGCAGATAAATTGCTGACAGAATTTCCCTGACCCGTTTTGTGCATTACGGTTACGTATAGGATACCAGTTGTAAAGCATGCGAAGATTAGCTGGGAGAGGCGGTTTGCCCGGCTTGCTGGCGGCTTTGGAAGAATGTCTAGCAGCCCTTAGCATTCTGCCCGACCACCTAAGGGGCGAAGCCAAGCGGCGCCTTTAGCTACTGGCGTGGTCCTGGGCGAATTAGGCGCCGCGACCGGGGCAGGCCGATTCGTAAATTGCAGAATGCTTAGGGATACTTGACATTCTGGAGGGCCGCCAGCAAGCCGGGCAAACCGCCTCTCCCAGCGTCCGGACAGCCAAAATGCAACCCCTTATCTGAACGGTTACCGCGAAAGCTACCCCGTTTCTTACCGCCCGGTTCTTATTCAAACCTTACGATTTCTTTTCTCAGCCGCTTCATGATCTTTTTTTCGAGCCTTGAAATATACGACTGTGAAATCCCAAGCAGGTCAGCCACCTCCTTTTGCGTCATCTCATTTCCTTCCGGCTTATTGTATCCGAACCGCAGCTCCACAATCATGCGCTCCCTGCCGGACAGACGGTCTACCGCATTGCGCAGCAGTTTTTTTTCCACTTCCGATTCCATATCTTTGGAAATAATATCTTCGTCTGTGCCAAGAATGTCCGATAACAGCAGTTCATTGCCGTCCCAGTCTACATTCAGCGGTTCATCGATGGAAACTTCCAGCTTTGTTTTACTCGTCCTGCGCAGATGCATTAAAATCTCATTTTCGATGCAGCGGGACGCGTACGTGGCCAGCTTGATTTTTTTTGTCGGATTAAATGTATTGATTGCTTTGATCAGCCCGATTGTGCCAATCGATATCAGATCTTCGACTCCAACGCCTGTGTTGTCAAACTTTTTTGCTATGTACACGACAAGACGCAGGTTATGTTCGATCAGCAGGCTTTTTGCCTCTTCTGTCTGCGCGCCGCTTCCGGCAAGTTTTGCAATGCATGCGTTTTCTTCTTCCGGCTCCAATGGGGACGGCAAAACATCGGTACCCCCGATATACCATACTTCCTGTTCCAACGTCTGCTTCGGACTCGCAAGATGGAGCATATAGTGCAATGTCCCGATCATCCTTTGTACCAAATTATCTGCTTTGTTCATGTCTGCCTCCTGCTCGCTTTTCTATTTTCATTTCCATGTCTTCTTTTGCCAATTCCTGTGGATTAATAATCATCTGATAGGTTTTTTTTTCAAACAATGCATGATCTGCCAAGCCAAGGACAGCCGGTTTTTGGACACGGTCCGCGCCGCTTTGCGCATAGCTTAATTTCTCAATCGTAACCGCCTCTAAAAGGCCGTGCCTGCATCCAAGCGATTCGTAAGGGATCAGGCGAACCGCCTGCGGCGCTCCAAAGACCGACTCATAAACGTTTCGGTCCATCATGCTTACCTGCCTGCCCGTATAAGGGTCGCGCAGCAGATTCCCGCTGTCCAAAAGGGCTTTCAGCGAAAGCTTTTCTCCCTGATGGCAGATGCATACCCTTGTATACCGGCCGTATTTTTTCAGCTTCCATCCGCACCAAAAGACCCCAAAAAACAGCAGCATGGCTGCCGCGGCGTATGAAACCGGATACGGCAGGAAACCGGCTCCGTCCGCATATACCCATTCTACCGCGCCGCCCATAACCAAAAACGCAAAATATCCGGCGCTCAGATCCGTAAAAAAAACTTTTCCGCTTTTCTCCCGAAAGCAAAAATACAAAACAAGCGGGTTCAAAAGAAAATGGACGGCCAGCAGATACGCGGCCGGATTCGGACAAATTACAAAGGCCAGGCAGCTTCCCAGCGTACCGATTCCCGCACCGGACAAAATCCGCAGCGCCCGCACCCTTTTTTTTAACAATATGTTAACTGCAGTAAGTGCCGCCAGATCTACAAAAAAATTATTTACTGCCAGCACATCTATGTACACTGCGTAAACCATACCCACCTCCATCCCAAAAGCCTGCCTGGAAGCTCTCTGTTTTCTGTTTTATTTTATTGCATACCCCTGCAAAAAAATGTCAAACTTTCCATCCTGCGGTTGGATAATTTTAATAAAAATTCAATAAAAAACTGTCTGGGTCATCGAACGATTCATTCTCTGCTCCAGACAGCTTGTACTACTATTTCTTTATTTAACTTCTTTCTCATGTTATATATTTACAATACTTCGGTACGTTTGTAAAATATCCCTTTATCCCGGATCCTCCGGCACTGGTTCCATGTTAAATGGAAAATGAACTTTTATGTACCTCGCCTGCATGTTTGTTACTTACTTTTTCGGGTTCTGCAAAAATCCCGGGATTTTAATATCTTTTACCGCTACCGTACTCTCCGGCCTGCTAGGCCTGTTTACGCCAAATCCCGACTGTGACGGCATAGCCGTACCTGTTCCCGGCATATTGGTCAGATTCGGCGCCGTATATCCGGTTCCCGGGGAAACGGCTGCGGATGTACGCGGACTAAAACTGCTGACCGCAGAACGGTTCATGCCCATGCCCGGATTTTTCATACCGGACATACCTGGCATCAGCGACGGTTTCGGCTGGATATTCGCATCCTCGATCCCGGTTGCAATTACGGTAATCGTTGCTTCGTCCGCACGAGACTCGTCGTACTTCGCGCCGAATATAATATTCGCGCTGTCCCCTACCAGATCCCTGACATAGCCTACCGCATCGTTTGCATCCAAAAGGGAAATCGCACCCGATATATTGATAATCACATGGGTAGCTCCCGCAATATCCGTTTCCAGCAGCGGAGAGGAAACCGCCAGCTTTACTGCCTCAATCGCTTTTTCATCGCCTTTTGCCATACCAATTCCAATATGGGCCAGCCCTTTGTCTTTCATAACCGTCTGCACGTCCGCAAAGTCCAGATTGATCAGCGCAGGCAGATTAATCAAATCCGTAATGCCCTGTACACCCTGCTGCAGCACCTCGTCCGCTTTTTTCAGCGCATCCGGCATCGTTGTCCTGCGGTCAACGATTTCCAACAGCTTGTCATTCGGAATGACAATTAACGTATCCACGCCCGCTTTTAGATTTTCTATGCCGGAAATCGCATTGATCATACGCGCTTTTGCCTCAAAAGTAAACGGCTTTGTCACTACCCCTACGGTCAAAATGCCTTTTTCTTTTGCGATTTTTGCTACAACCGGAGCCGCGCCGGTTCCCGTACCGCCGCCCATACCGCAGGTAACAAAAATCATGTCCGCCCCTTCTACTGCCTGCGACAATTCTTCCGCACTCTCTTCTGCCGCTTTCATACCAACATCCGGATTCGCGCCTGCCCCAAGCCCTTTTGTCAGTTTCTCCCCAATCTGGATCAATGTAGGTGCTTTGCAGAGCATTAACGCCTGTTTATCTGTATTTACACCGACGAACTCCACACCGCCGATATTTTCGTCTATCATTCTATTTACTGCATTGTTACCTGCACCGCCAACACCGATAACAATTATCTTTGCACTGGAATCTGTTTCCGTAGTCGTAATCTCAAGCAAAGGTATTACCTCCTTAATCTATGCATTATCTTGTGTCAGCTTTCCCACTTAAACACAAAACATAACTTCTGAACTCTATAATACTTTTTTTTTCCAATGAAATCAACAGGTTTTTAAAAAAAATATCATTTTTATTGCCCGCCGCTATTTCTCCGGCGCAAAAACCACATCTGTTGTAAACGGCGTCCAGTTTTCCAAATGAAGCGTACCCTTTTTTCCTTTCAGCCGCGGCATAATGGCGTCTAAGCGCATTGCCTTTTCGATCAGATATTCAGAACTGCCCAATTCCACGGTAATCCCGTCAAAAACAGCAGACAGGTTTTGGTTTCCGTTGAACATAATAGATTCCGGCGATAAGCCGTATTTTTCCATCTGCTGCGAAAAGGTCAGGAGCAGGTACAATGCTTTTTCATCATTGAGATCCAGCTTCTCGTACACAAGCACTTCTTTGCAGGAAATGCCTTCTACTTTCGGCACATGATCAATCTGCCTTTTGGAAATCTCCACTACAATCCCGTCTTTATCAAAATAAACATTCTGGTTGTTGACTGCTATGTACCCGATAATGGCCTTTTCGTATACCCGGACATGAATCGTATGCGGAGAACGAAGTTCGATTTCCATTTCATCAATAAACGGAATCTCTTTCATTTGAAACAGCCGGTGTTTTAATACGACATACAGCGTATTCCACGCGTACGGATCATTCAACACGCTTTCCTTGATCTGCTGGTCCGTATACAGCTCATTTCCGCTTACTACTACTTTTTTCAGCGTAAATACCTTAACCGCTACGAGAAAAGCCGCTGCCGCGGCAAACAGACAGAGCAAGATACCGACCAATACTTTTTTCCGTTTTTTTTGTTTTCTCCGCTTTTCCCTAATCATGACTTCTACCTTCCAGACGGATTCCCCTTGAAACGCTAAGTGCCAGCCCCATCTCAACAAGCAGGAAGCTGGTTGCCGTACCCCCGTAGCTGATAAACGGCAGCGTAATGCCTGTATTTGGAATCGTATTCGTAACAACGGCAATATTTAAAAAAACCTGTATGGCAATATGCGCCATAATGCCAGACGCGATCAAAGCCCCATATAAGTCCGCCGCATTATTCGCAATGACCATAAGCCGCCAGATCACAAGCAAAAAAAGCAAAATCACGCAAAACGCGCCGAACAGCCCCAGTTCTTCACAAATAATAGAAAATATCATATCGTTTTGCGCCTCCGGGACAAACCCGCGCTTTTGGATGCTCTGTCCAAGCCCCTTTCCAAACAGCCCGCCGGAACCGATCGCGTACAGGCCCTGCAACGTCTGAAAAGAAGTGGTGTCTGTGTAATTTTCCGGATGCAGCCATGCGTCAATCCGGTCCATGCGGTAGCTTGCAGCCATAATAAATAAAATGCCGCCGCCGGCCACTCCCACAATACCCATGACGACAAACTGCATAACCTTTGGGCTGGCTACAAATACGATTACAATCGCGGTCCCTATAATAATAATCGCCGTACTTAAATTCGTACTTGCGACGACCACAAAAAGCGGCGCGATCAAAATCATAACCTTGATCAGGTTTTGAAATTTCCCGATCTGTTTGGGGATCTTGCTTACCAAACCGGACAAAAACAGGATCGTCGCCAGTTTTGCCAATTCGGACGGCTGGAAGTTTAAAGGACCCAACTGAAACCATCTGGCCGACCCATGCTTTTCATCCGCCACAAACAAAACAAGGACGCATAAAACAATGGCAACCGCATAAGCAACCGTCCCAAAATGGATCCAAACATGGTAATCGATTTTGGAAACAGCAAGCATCGCCGCAAAACCAAGCGCCATGGCAAACCCCTGCTTTTTTACATAATACAGCGCATCGGAGAAATCATCCTGCGCATTATAGGAACTGACGCTAAACAGCATGACCAGTCCAAATCCCAAGATAAAAATCACCAGAAACAACAGACTGTAATCACAATATTTGGTTTTCTTTTGTCTTGTATTGTTCTGTCTGCCCACTCTTACAACTCCTGCTCTCTTACTTTCCACCGTTCCAGCAGCACATGCCGGGATCATTCGTACCGCAGCCCTTTATCCTTGTGGGAAGTTTCTGACCATTTCCTTAAATACGTCTCCCCGTTCCTCATAATTTTTAAACTGGCCCCAACTGGCGCACGCAGGGGAAAGCAGCACCGCTTCGCCGGGCTTCGCATGGTCATGGCAGTAACAAACCGCTTCCGCAAACGTATCGCAAAGAACCACCCCCTGCAGTCCCCGCTGCGCCGCAGCAGCGGCAATTTTTTCCTTAGTTTCCCCCGTAAGTACAAGCTTTACGACCCTGCCGGCACACGCATCGATCCAATCTTTGTAATCAGACTGTTTATCATAGCCCCCTCCAATCAGATAGGTCGGACGGTCCATCGCGCGGATGCCCTGGATCGCCGCGTCCGGATTGGTAGCCTTGGAATCATTATAATAGCGTACGCCATTGATTTCCGCCGTATATTCTATTCTATGCTTAACCGCCTGAAATGTTTTCAGTACTTTTCTTATTTTTTTCAACGGCACGCCGAATGCATAGGCAATCGCGGCCGCAGCCATCACATTTTCGTAATTATGGGCACCCAGCAGATGCAGTTCGTCTACCGCAGCCACCTGCTGCCTGTGCGCACCGTCCGGATCCGATAGATAGATCACCCCGTTTTCCAAATACAGGCCGCCTTTTAATGCCCGTTTGCTGCTAAAATATATAACCCTAATTGATTTTTTCTGCAAAGATTCGCCAAATTCACGCAAAATATCATCTTCATAATTCAGTACACAAGTCTGCCCCGGTCTCTGGTTTTTGGTGATAGACTCTTTAATAGAGATATAACATTCCATTGTATGGTGTCTGTTTAAATGATCCGGTGTAATATTTAAAACAGCTGAAACATCCGGGCAAAATGTATGCGCCGTTTCCAACTGAAAGCTGCTGATTTCCGCAACCGTAACCGTTTCCTCTGTCATCTCCGCCGCCAGTGAAGTATACGGGATCCCGATATTTCCGACTACCTTTACGTCCGGAAAATGACTTTTCATAATCTCGCCGGTCAAGGCCGTCGTTGTAGTCTTGCCGTTCGTACCGGTAATGGCCGCGATCTTTCCTTTCGCACAGCGGTAAGCTAATTCTATTTCCCCCCAAAGCTTCACGCCATGCGCCTGAAGCATTTTGGCCATCGGCTGGTCTGTCGCAACACCAGGACTCAGCAGCGCAATGGAAAACTGGCTTGCATCCGCTTCGTCAAGATTTCCGAACAGCATCGGCACATCTTTTAACCGCTCTGACTTTTTGCGGATATCAGACGCACACAATTTTTCATTGCTGTCATATAATAAGATATCCACCCCTTTTTCTACCAACAGCTCCGCAGCGGAAATACCGCTTAACCCAGTACCGACGACCAGGACCTTTTTCCTTTTTGTATCCATTCCAGATTTCATTCCTCCGCTTTTATTTTTTCTATTTACCTTCTGTTAAAATACAATTGTCATAACCCCATATACGCAATCAGGCACATAATGGTCGTGATAATGGAAAATACCGCCACTACCCGTGTCTCAGACCAGCCGCATAGCTCAAAATGATGATGAATCGGCGCCATACGGAAAATACGCTTTCCGTGCGTAAGCTTAAAATAACCAACCTGGAGCATAACGGACAAAATCTCAATCCAATAAATCAGCCCTACGATTAAAATAAACATCGGCATCTGCAGCATATAGGCAGTCGATGCGACAAAGCCCCCCAGTGCCAGGGAACCGGTATCCCCCATAAAAACACTGGCCGGATACACATTAAACAGCAAAAACCCAAGCAGCGCCCCTACGACCGCACAGGTAATCGGCTCGATCCCGCTATTAGACCCAATCGCGACAACGGTAAAAAACGTCGCTGTCAGCACCGTCACACTGGATGCCAGACCGTCAAGGCCGTCTGTAAAATTCACACCATTTACGGTCCCGATCACTGCCAAAAACAGGATCGGGAGCGCCAGCCATCCAAAATCCGCATAACGGCCGCCGCTAAACGGAACCAGCATCGTAAGCGGAATATCCGTAAACCTTGTCAGGTATACCGCAAATACAGTCGTCACGACGATCTCCAAAATCATTTTCTGCCATGCCAACAGGCCGTCGGAACGCTTCAGCACCACCTTTAAATAATCATCAAAAAAACCGATCACACCAAATCCTACCGTTACAAACAAAATAGGTATGATTTTCGGATAAGATTTCATAAAAAACAGTGACGTAATGATGATCGCAAGCAAAATCATCAGTCCCCCCATCGTCGGCGTCCCCGTTTTTTTCTGATGCGACTTTAATTCTTCTCGTTCGGTATTCCCGACCTTGAGCCTGCGCAGAATCGGAATCATAAACGGGCCTAACAGCGCTGTCACCGCAAACGCAAGAATTACCGCAAAAATATATTGAAAATCAATTAACTGCTCTGTCATACTTTATCCCTCTTTCATTTGTTTTGCCTATGCTTTTTTGATTCGACCGTATTTGAATTTGAACCTGTTAATGCTTTAGTATATCGGATTTTGGAATTGGTTGCAAGGGGCGGACGGCTTTTTTTCTATTCTGCGTTTCTGTCCGCGGACTGACTTTCTTTGGCCTGCGAAGCGTCCTGCGATTTTGGAATGTCCAAATAAGGCAGAATGTTCAAAAACAGTTCCTTTGCGACCGGCGCCGCGATGGTACCTCCATAGTAAACACCGGAAGGATTGTTAATGATCACCAGACAAAGAACCTGCGGATCGTCCGCCGGTGCAAAGCACATAAAAGAAGCAATATAGCGATGCGCACTGCGCGGCAGCGTCTGCGACGTTGCGGTTTTTCCGCCGATCTGGTAACCCTCGATATATGCTTTGTTCCCGCCCCCTTCCGATACCACTTTTTCCAACAGCGAACGCATGGTCTTTGATGTTTCAGCGCTTACGACCTGCTCTTTTGGTTCATAGTCAAATTTTTCTACGATATTTCCCTCCTGGTCTTCGACCTGTACGCCAAAATGCGGCGTCACCCGCTTGCCCCCGTTAATCAGGGACGAGATCGTAGTCGCAAGCTGGATCGGCGTGATCTGAAACGACTGGCCAAATGAAATCGTAGCAAGTTCGACCTGCCCGATATTTTTCTTTTCGTGCATAATCGTGCGCGCCTCACCCGGCAGATCAATGCCGGTTTTCGACAGCAGGCCAAACTGCTTAAAATATTTATAATACTGGTCCACGCCCAGGCGCATCCCCAGTTCGATAAATACCGGGTTACAGGAGTTTTCCAGCCCCTGTACAAAATTCTGCGCGCCATGTCCGCTCGTTCTTGCACATCGGATCCTGCGGTCTTCTACGATCTTATAGCCCGGGCAGAAGAAATGGTCATTTAACGATACCACACCTGCCTCCAGCGACGCGGACGCTGTGATTACCTTAAACGTCGACCCTGGTTCATACGTATCATTGATGCAGCCGTTGCGCCACATCTGGTTTAACAGCTCCTGTTTTTGTTCCGCGCTCGCAGCCGTTACTTGTTCCGGAAGCTCGTACGGCTCATTTAAATTAAACTCCGGCAGGTTTACCATTGCCATGACTTCACCGTTGGACGGCTTCATAATAATAACGCTCACACTGTCTGCTTCCTTAGCCTGCATCGCTTTTTCCGCGGCCTGCTGCGCATACATCTGAATGTTATAGTCCAGGCTGATACGCAGGTTATTTCCGTCCACCGGATTCAGCCTGGATTCCCCCGCGTCCGCGATTTCCACCCCTTTTGCGTCGGTCAGCGTTAAAATCTTTCCGTTTGTACCCATCAGCTTATCGTCGTAAACTACTTCCAGCCCGATGATTCCCTGATTATCCCCTCCTGTAAAGCCCAGCACCTTGGAAGCAAGGCTGTCATACACATAATAGCGTTTGTAATCTTCATCTACCTTGACGCCGGCTAATTTGTGGCCGCGGATTCGGTCGCCGACTTCTTTTGCTACATTAGACTTGATCCGCTCGATCGCGCTGACCTTTTCCACCCGTTTACGTACCGTATCTTCGTCCATTTCCAGTTCTTTGGACAGCACACGGACCACCTGCTTTGGATCCTCAATCTGGCTGTGTATGACGGATATTGTGCATACGCTGCGGTTCGAAGCTAACACCGTACCGTTAATATCCAGGATCTTTCCCCTGGCCGCTTTAATGTCGCGTTCCCGTTCATGCAGATCCTGCGCCTTTGCACTGTAATACACCGAGCGGAACACCATCAAATAGACAAGCCTGCCCGCCATAAACAACATGACCAGAAAAATGCAGAAAAATACAATCACGATTTTTTTCCGGTTTCGCGTCCTGGAACCATTCATAAAACAAACCTCATAATAGCAGTTATTATAGCTTATTCTGCAATTATGAGGTTATGTATCTTTTGCCCGATCAATTGTATGTGACCGCATCTCCCAATGCTGCCGCTGCCTCATATCCTTTCACGTCGGTATACATATTTGTTTTCTTTTTCGTCATTGCGCCTTTTTTTACTTTTTCGTCTTTGTAAATGTTCATATACGGCAGAATATCCTCGAGGATTTCCCTCGCCAGATTCTGCGCGAACGTGCTATGGGCCTGCGCTTCACCTCTGGCAGGCTGGTTCGGCGTATCAATGACCGCATAAATAACCAACTGCGGATTTTCCTGCGGCAGATACCCAATAAATGAAACCAGGTAATTTTTGTCATCACGCGGCATTTTTTCCGCCGTACCGGTTTTACCGCCCATGGAATATCCAGGCACTTTCGCGGTCTTCGCGCTGCCCTCCGCTACGGTTGCGAGCATATACTGCTTTAATTGATCGCTTGTCTCTTTCGATATCGTCTGTTTTAACAGCTTTGGTTTTTTTTCTTCCACTGTATTTCCGTTTTCATCCGTAATTCGTTCAACTACATACGGCTGGTAATAATTGCCCCCATTGACAATAGAGCTAAACGCACTGATCAACTGGATCATCGTACAGTTAAAATTCTGCCCAAACGACGCTGTCGCAAGGTCGACGACACTGGAATGTTCCGCCGTGCGCACAAGCGTATCCGTACGCGCTTCTCCCGGCAGGTCGATATTCGTCTTAAACCCCATTCCAAAATTGCTCTGGTAGCTGTAAAACACCTCTTTTCCAATTTTTCGCACCATCTGCATCAGGGCGTCGTTGCACGAATCCATCAATGCCCCCTGGATCGTTTCCATCTTGTGGCCGTACTTATTGGCACAGTTAATTTCCCGGTCCGCGATCTGTTCATGACCGTCACAGTAATACGTTTCATTTCCGGACAGTTTGCCGCTGTCCAGCCCTGCCGCGACTGTCATCGGCTTTTGTGTGGAACCAGGCTCATAGGTCTCGGAAACGCAAAAATTACTCCACATTCCATTTAATGTTTCCGCTTTTTCCTCTTCACTCATTTTTTCAATTTCTTCTTTTGTATAATTACGGTACGTATCGGGATTGCGGTAATTTTCCAAGTTGCGCGGATCCGACAGGTCATAGTCCGGATAATCCGCCATTGCCTTAATCGCCCCCGTATTCGGATCCTGGATAATAACGCCGATGCTTTTTGCTCCATCCCCTTCCCTTGCATGATTGCGGTAAGCTTTATTAAATTCCTTTATTTTTGCTTCCACAATAGACTGGATATTCATATCAATCGTCGTAACAATATTATTCCCGTCAATCGCGGGCTTAATCGTTTTTTCGATATCATTGTCCGAGTTCAGGTTGCCGTATTGCCTCCCATTCGTACCATTGAGTGTGCTGTTGTAATAATTTTCCAGCCCTGCCATTCCTTCGTTTCCGGCCGTTGTAAACCCAATAACGGAACTGGCCAGCGATTGATAGGGATAGCTGCGCAGAAACTCCTTTTCAAACCAAACGCCCCGGATATATTTTGCCGTCGATTCTTTCGCGTCTTTTGGCTCTTCCTGCATCTTCTGAAAAGACTCCACCTCTTCATACGGTATATGCTTCGCCAGTATTTTATACCTGCTGTCCGGATTTTCCCTAACATGCGCGCGGATATCCTCCTCAGAAAGCTCTGGAAAACAGGTCATCAGCGCATGGATCGTCGGTTCCAGATAGCTTTCTTTTGACAGCAAAACGGAATTGTCCAGGATAATATTATAGACCTCAAGGCTTGTCGCAAGCACAATTCCCTTGCTGTCCATAATATCCCCCCTGCGGTAAGGAATCACCGTACTGTCATAACTCGCGTTCGCAAGTACGATTTTTTGGTATTTTTCGCCGTCCGCACGTTCGATCCATACCAGCCGTACCATCATAGCGGCCAGTGCCATTACAATCATAAAAAAAACGGCCAGCATCTTTACATGGTTTCTGCGGCTTAGGCGTGTCCATTTTTGTGCGGATCTGCTGCGTACCGGCTTTTTTCGAACGGGTTTCTTCTGTGCAGGACGGACCGGCTTTCTGCGGGCCTGTGTCCTCCTCACTTTCTTCTTTCCTGCCATCTTCCACCTTTTTCTAATCCGAATACTGTGTCATAAAATCAGAATTGTCAATTGTATAATAAATAATCTGTGTATCCTTAGGATATTTCATGCCAAATTTTCGAGCCTGTCTTTTTACTTTTTTCAAATTGATAGACGCATTAATTCTCTTATACGCAGAATCATTATCTGTTTTTAACTGCGAAACTTCACTTTCCAGTGTTTCGATCCGCCCCCTGCGGGTGACCAGGTCCGACTGCATTTTGACGTAAACTGCCATCGTAAAAGTGACTACGATCACGCATACCGATAAAAATACTACATAGCCCGCGTTCATCTTGAGCGCACGCTCCCGGTTCCTGCGCGCCGCACGTCTTCTCCTTCGTTTTTGTTCGGAAAGTCTCCTCTCTTCCTGCCGCTGTTTTCGGTCCCCGTAATCATCCGGCGCAGCTTCCAGTTTTCTGACCGTATTGCCGTCTTCGTATGTATGGATATTCTCAGGCCTTTGTCTGTTTTTTTTACTCATGGCTGCTCCCTCCGTTCAAATACCCTTAATTTTGCACTTTTCGCACGCCTGTTATGCTCCACTTCTTGTGCCGATGGAACCACCGGTTTGTGAAAGGCCTTTCCCATAGAAACCCGGCCGCATACACAAACCGGAAAATCTGGCGGGCAAATACACGGATGTTCATTTTTATTAAATATGGATTTTACGATTCGGTCTTCCAGGGAATGGAATGTAATAACACAGATCCGTCCCCCGTCGTTTAACAGGCCGATCATTTCATCCAGATGATCCTGCAGCACGTCCAGCTCCCGATTCAGCTCAATGCGTATTGCCTGAAATGTCCGTTTTGCCGGATGGCCGCCGCTCTTTTGCACTTTCATCGGGATCGCAGCGCGAATGGCCGCGCACAGTTCTCCAGCCGATGCGATCTCTTTTTTACTTCTGCTGCTTACAATATGTTTCGCAATGTTTTTTGCAAATTTATCTTCTCCAAAATCACGGATAATCCGATAAAGTTCCTTTTCGCTGTACTTATTTACAATATCCTTTGCCGTCACCGTCTGGCGGTCATCCATACGCATATCCAGCGGCGCATCTTCGTCGCGGTAAGTAAACCCCCGCGTCGGCGTATCAAGCTGAAAAGATGATACCCCAAGGTCCAGCACAATTCCGTCTACCCCGGCAATGCCAAGCCGTTTCAACTGTTCACGCATATCCGCGAAATTGCTGCGCACAATCGTAACAAGGCTGCCAAATTCGCTTAACCGCTCGCCTGCCGCCTGTATGGCATCCGCATCCTGGTCCATGCCGATCAGGCGTCCATTTCCGGACAGACGTCTTGCAATCTCATAGGCATGTCCGCCGCCGCCCAGCGTCCCGTCCACATAAATGCCGTCCGGGCGAATCCTTAGCTGTTCCATTGTCTCAGACAGCAGTACGGAAGTATGATTAAATTTCATGCATATCCTTTCCGGCTTGGGTTCAAACAGCGTCATGCTAAATACTTACTCCCAGCCCCGCCATGTAATCCGCAATTTCATCCATATCTTCAATTTCATTGCTTTTTTCCCATTTTTGCCTGTCCCATATTTCCACCCGGTTTAATACACCGGCAGACACAATTTCCTTTTCCAGCCCTGCATAAGCCCGAAGCGACGCCGGCAGCAGAATGCGCCCCTGCCTGTCCATTTCACAGCTCGCCGCCCCTGCAAAGAAAAATCGTACAAAGTCCCTTGCTTTTTTATTTGTCAGTGGTACCTTACGGAAAGCTTCTTCTATGTGCGCCCATTCATCCAGCGGGTAGACAAACAAACAGTCGTCCAGTCCTTTTGTTACAACAAATTCATTCCCGAGCTTTTCCCGGAATTTGGACGGAACAATCAGCCTGCCCTTGGCATCGATCGTATGACTGTATTCCCCCATAAACATCGCGCATGCCCTCTGCAGGCAAAAGCAGGAAATACAAAACGATCCGAATACTTACGCACCACACGCCTGTATTTTTCACCCACTTTCAACCACTTTCCTCCACATCTCAGTAATAATATACCCTTATTTTTCGCATTTGACAAGTGTTTTGCTTAAAAAGAATACACATATTTTATTTTTAATCAGACAAAAGCTCTGCAAAACGCAAAAAAAGAGGACGGTATCTGACCATCCTCCTGTTATTGGTTGATTCTTTTATTTCTTTCGATTGCCAAGCCAGCACATAACTGCCTCCTATTTAGATTAGCATCGAACCACCCGCATTATAATACCTTTCCAGTAGTTGATCCAGCTTCAAGCTGAGCCGGAAACACTCTTCTGAACTCAGGTCGCGGGCCGCCGCCTTATTTAATTCTTTTCGAAGTTGTTCAATTTCCATCCGTAATGTAAATTCTTTATTCATCTTTCTCACCACTTTAGTTATGTATTGGCTGGTATTTTCGACAAGTATATTGTACTATTATTCTACAAAAAATGTCAATTATTACACATCGACAGCATTCGACACAAATGGCTTCCATCTGCCTGCGTCCAAGATCTCATTAGGCCCTTTTTCTGAATTTCGTGATACTTTTTAATACTTGGCTGTTGATTGGGATAATGTGACTAATATCCCCTTCTACCGTATTATTTTGGGAAAGATAATCCTGATGCGATTTTTTTACAAACTCGAACAATGCTTCCGGTGCAGGAAAATCAATATACTTTTTCTTATGGCTTGCCGCTTTTCCGCTTGTAATATGCTGGCGCAGCTTAATCTTTAATTCCTGTTCATACGTACAATGCTCTTTTAATCCGCCGGAAAATTTGCGGTTATGCGGATAAGTAAAATAATCCGCCAGATAATGGGATACTTCGCCCAAATGCCGGTAATACTTTGTACCGCCCGTCTCCTTTTCCTGATCCAGATCGGAAAGCATTTTGATCTGCTCTTCCAACGCCGGAAACGTTGTGACAATTTCATGACGTTTATAAATAAAAGACGGTTTAATATCCGGAAGAATACTGCCTAAATAAAATGCATATTTATGTTTTTGCAGTTCCTTGTCTCTGGACTCATGTACCAGGTACTTTGCCAATGTAATATGTGATTTCTTTCTCATTTTGAAAAATCCCTTTCTCAAACTGGCGCGCGGCAGCAGCCGCTGGTTTCCCTCTTTCTAACGCCGTTTCTATTTCGGTATACGCGAAATAGAAACGGTTTTGTCAAATCAGTTTGTCAGATTTTGTCAATTAAAATATTTTCTACGCCATAAACGGCAGTGCAGTCTTATTTGTTCCGGTTTTATTTGCTGCAAAACGCTCCGCAGGCTGTCTGTTCACATCTGCAGGCATTGGAGCCTTCCACATCGATTTTTTCCGCACGGCAGCTACAATCATCATTGTGCACACATTTTTTCGCTTCACAACGGATATCTACTTTTACAGAAGGTTCGCTAAAGCTGTTCGTCATGGAATCCATGCGCTTTTCTTCAAAACTGTCACAGCATGTTTCGCTTGTCTTGCTCGCACCGGCCCCTCCTACACTAATATTATCTCTGACACACCCATGGTCCTGGTTATATCTGCAGTTCACAACACTACAATCTAATCTTGGCATAATTTCCTCCTTTTTTTGCAAAACTATATTTAAAGGTACTTCTTAAATGCAGTTATAGTATTTGCAAAAAAGACGGACTTATGCGCAGTGAAAAACTTACCAGTTTTACTGTTTTTTTCTATTTTTGCTTTTCTTCCTCCGGAAGCTCTTTGCGTATTTCTTTTGTACAGATTTCCTGGCAAATCATCGTAATAAAGGCATCCAGCGGTTGAACCCCTTCGTTGCCCGAAAAACGGCTCCGCACCGATACGGTACCGTCCGCCTCTTCCTGCTGTCCGACAACAAGCATATAAGGCAGTTTATCCAGCCTTGCGGCACGGATCTTAAATCCAATTTTTTCCGAACGGCTGTCTACGGATACATCGACTCCGTTTTTCTTGAGCTGTTTTGCCACCTGCTCGGCGTAAACGTTATATTTATCCGAAATCGGCAGCACGCGTACCTGCTCCGGGCAAAGCCATGTCGGGAATTTTCCGGCATATTTTTCAATCAGCCACGCAAGCGTACGCTCATAACAGCCGATGGAAGTCCGGTGAATAATGTACGGGCGGATTTTATCCCCATTTTCATCTATATAATACATATCAAAGTTTTCAGCAATGGCACAGTCAAGCTGGATCGTTATCATCGTATCCTCTTTCCCGTATACATTCTTTGCCTGAATGTCAATTTTCGGCCCATAGAACGCCGCTTCACCGTCTGCTTCCACAAACGGGAGATCTTTTTCCATCAAAACTTTGCGCAGCGCATCCTGCGCATTTTCCCAATAATCTTCGTCGCCGAGATATTTTTCCCGGTTATTCGGATCCCATTTTGACAACCGGTACGTAACATCTTCCTGCAGGCCCAAGGTAGAAAGCGTATAATAAGCCAATTCCAGACAATTTTTCAGTTCTTCTTGCGCCTGGTCCGGACGGATGACCAGATGCCCCTCGGAAATCGTAAACTGACGCACACGGGTTAATCCGTGCATTTCTCCGGATTCTTCCGCGCGAAACAGCGTAGACGTCTCCCCCATACGATAAGGCAGATCACGGTATGATTTTTGGGAATTTTTATATACATAATATTGGAACGGGCAGGTCATCGGCCGAAGCGCAAATACTTCCGAATCGGATTCCTCGTCGCCCAATACAAACATGCCGTCTTTATAGTGGTCCCAATGACCGGAAATCTTGTATAAGTCACTCTTCGCCATCAGCGGTGTACGCGTACGCACATATCCCCATTCATTGTCCTCCAGATCTTCAATCCAACGCTGAAGTTTCTGAATCATTTTTGTTCCTTTCGGCGTAAATAACGGAAGCCCCTGGCCAATTACATCGACTGTTGTAAACAACTCCATTTCACGGCCCAGCTTATTGTGATCCCGTTTTTTGATATCCTCCAAATGGGCCAGATGCGCCGCCAGTTCTTCTTTTTTTGAAAACGCGGTCGCATAAATACGCTGAAGCTGCGCCTTATGCTCATCCCCTCTCCAATACGCCATGGAAGAAGAAATCAGCTTGTATGCCTTAATGCCTTTTGTTGACATTAAATGCGGACCTGCGCACAGGTCTACAAAACCGCCCTGGTCATAAAACGATATTTCAGCGTCTTGCGGCAGGTCTTCAATAAGTTCTACCTTATAGGGTTCATTCCGGTCACGCATATACGCAACCGCTTCTTGCTTTGGAAGCGTAAAACGTGTAATTTCATGCCCTTCCTTAATAATTTTTTTCATTTCCGCTTCAATCCGGTCCAAGTCTTCCCTGGAAAACGGCGCATGATCAAAATCGTAATAAAACCCGTCTGCAATCGCAGGGCCAATCGCTACTTTTGCATCCGGAAACAACCGCTTGACTGCTTCCGCCATCACATGCGAAGCTGTATGACGAATTACCTGCAGTCCCTGCGGGTCATTTGCGGTAATAATGTGCAATGTGCAGTCTTTGGAAAGGACTGTCCTTAAATCTACGATTTTACCGTCTACCTCACCGGCACACGCCGCGCGCGCCAGCCCGTCACTGATCTCTTTTGCAATCTCAAATACGGATTTTGCCTGTGCGTAATCTTTTACGGATCCGTCTTTTAATGTAATCTGCATGTCTGCATCTCCTGTTCCTAAATGATTCTGTAAAATAAAGCAAATCCCCAAACGACGCCGAAAGCCTTAATTCGGGAATTGTTGATTTTAATCTATATATTCGGTGATTGAATACTGCACAATAAACCCGATAAACGGCGGGC
>CAJUIH010000006.1 GCA_910586045.1 uncultured Eubacterium sp. | reverse complement strand
CGGCGGGCCAGAAACAAATGATATTGTGCTGAAATTTTACGCCGTTTATATATAAAGCAATTAGATTAAAAAAGTTATCCCTAGCAGCATATGGGAAGGAATAGAGGTTGTGGTGTTATACTTAATCATAATATGTGCGGTTTTTTACAGAATGCATCGATTGATAAAAGAAATTTATAAATTTTATAATGAGTAATAATATATTAACAAATTTAATATTATAGCAGTAAATTGAAAGAGGCAATATCTTTTATATGACTTACAGAATTGACATATTAAAAGCAGTGACAGAACGTTAACAAAAATAAATGCAAGCAAAACAAAAAGTTGATAAGGCTTACAGTAAACAATTATAATTTGACAAGCTTAAATTTTTTAAAGAAACCAAAAGTAAAAATATACGTATAAATAAGAATCACTTAAAAGCGATCAATAATTTGAAATCTTCAAAATAATCCGATTTAAATTGTTCAAATAATTTTTTGATTAGTTTAAATGTAAATAAAAAACTAACAGTGATCAATTAAGATACGTGAAGCAACTAATAAATAAAATAAAGACTAAATAAAAATGCAGCACTGCAAAATTAATCAATTGGGTATATAAATGTATTTCTTTGACTACGCTTTTTCTTTCTAAACTTATACTGATACAAATAGCAAGTTTTAGCATATAAGAATTTATATAATTCTATATTAATGCCTTGTAAAGTCTAAAACTGTTACTAAACAGGACAATATAATTCTTTTGGTATAATTTTAGTGATGTTTTATCAAAGACAAACAAAATCTTTTGTGATAGTTTTAGACTTTATAAGTCACTAGTACATACTCATTAAACATTTCGTAGGTTCATGCCAAATATTTTTTAATAGTGCATTGCAGAAACTGGAAGTGTACTGGTGATTACCTCGGATTCTTACCATGTGCTATCGGAAAAAAATCCGTCGAGAACCTATGAGATTTTAGAGACCCGATGTACAAGTATGACTTACGCTCAATAAGCATATCCTCGACTGAAAATAAAGTTGCGGGAGTGCTTGGTAAAAATCGGAGGAGTATCAGGCGCATCTTGGGGGGGGGTGACATGTGTTCTTGGAAATTTATAACAGTCAAAGGCATACCTTATTTAGAGTGGGTTATATTAGTTACTTGCAAAGTTTAAACTTTATCAGAGAGTATATAAATCTTGAAAGGAACAGCAAAACGGAAAAAGTTTCTTTTCTATATATTTGGTGATTGAATACTGCCACAATAAACCCGAAAAACGGCGGGCCAGAAGCAAATGAAATTGTGCTGAAATTTTACGCCGTGTATATAGTAAGATACCAAAAATAAATATATTACTATTAAAAAAAAAGATAGAAGTGAATAAATAAATGTTTCACGTGAAACATCAAGAATTAGCTGATAAGATGTTTCACGTGAAACATTGAGAAATAGTTTATTAGATGTTTTAAAAGAAAGAAAGATTGGAAAATGTAGATAAAATGTTTCACGTGAAACATTTAAAATTCAGATAAATCACAGTGTAATAGCTGATTAATGCATGAAATCAAATACTGTAAATTATTACTTAGGATTTACGTATAGATACTCTGATCAGAAAATTTTTAATTATATAAACGGCGTAAAATTTCAGCACAATTTCATTTGTTTCTGGCTCGCTGTTTATCGGGTTTATTGTGCAGTATTCAATCACCGAATAGATAGTTTTATGCTGTTGTTTTTTTAAAATTACTTATTATATGTATATATAAAAACGGCAAAGTGAAAAGTGGAATTTAATTATTTTTAACAATACAAAAAACCTTATAATAAACTATAACCAATAGAATTTTATTCCTGAAATCAATTTAAAAATTTTAAATAGTTTATAACTTTATGACACACTCTTGTCTATATCATTTGCTTTGTAAATGTTTCACGTGAAACATTATCAATCACTGTCGTTACCCTTGTAAAAAAGCAGAAAGGACTTTACCATGAAACTAAACAATTTTGTCCGGATCAGGGGCGGGGGATAGGCGTCATCTCAATTTCTGTAATAAATTATACAAGTGCCTATCAAGTATAAAAGTTTACTATAAAACGATGAGTCTTAATAAAAACAGCTAAAGTTTTTCTTTCAAGTGTGACTTTGAAAATAAGCTAAAATCTCTTGGTTTTCTAATGCATACCCAGGATTTTTGGCACAGATGACAGAAAAGAAAAACTATTGGTCATGGACGGGCACACAAGCTTCCAATTGGCCCGATAATGCACATGATAGGGCAGAAAAGTTTAAACTTGTTATTTTTATTCTGCTATACACCTAAAAAGGAGACTTTTTTCTATCTGACATCTAGTTTTATTTAGCTTTTAGCTTTACAAGATACTTATAGCATAAATCATGCATACCTTTGACTTAGCAAAATTCTCGTAAGCACATAGTAAAAATGCTCATTGTGCTGTACACCCTCAGATTTTTACTATGCACTCCCAAAAATCTATTTATAATCCAAGACATGCTTATTTAAAGTGAGTTATATTAGTGTGGTAACCTGAACCTATTAGCTTTTTGACAATTATATTTTTGTTTTACCATCTGCTACGTTAAAATTCTATTTATAGACACTACTATGTTTTCGTAAATCTGTAATGAAGAGAAACGAAAATGTGCAGTTCCATACTGTAAATACAAGCAAGGCAGTCACGATTATCATTTAACATTTAAAAGATTATCAAAAGGCAAGGGTACATAGATTTTGATGTAAATACTAAGACCTTCGAACCCACTCTTCCAAAACAGACAAAAAGCCGGGTGAACGTTTTTTCTAGCTAATATTTACAAGGTTTACAACTGATATTCCATACGTAATTGTAATACATAAACAGATTTATAAAATCTTGTCAGCCATCCATGTACTATTTCGCATTTTTATATAATATGGTAGCAAAACCAAAGAAAACTGACCGAATGAGGGACGCAGGTCTGGCTTACGGCGACATTTAAAAAATGGCTAGAAGCCACTTAGTATTCTGTCTGATTCTTTAAGAGGCGAAGCCAAGCGGCGCCTTTAGTAATTGCGAGGGGTAGGGCGAATTAGGAGCCGCGACCGGGCATGCCGTTATGTAAATGCAAAATACTAAGGAACTGTACCAAAATAACTTACCATATTTCTTGTCTTTTTCTTTAATTGCGCAGTTTAAAAATTAGCTACATAGATCTCTATGCATCTGATTTTTGAACTGCACGCTAGAAGAAAAATCTTAAAAACTATAGATAAGTTGTTTCGGGACAGTCCCTTAGGGATTCTTACCATTTTGAAGACGGAAATCTACAAGCCAGACCTGCATCTCTCATTTGGCGTCCCCGCAGCTAAAACGTAATACTTAATTTAAACTGTTACATCCATCCGGCGTCCGGTTTTGAATATTTTTAAAAAGCTATAGAAAATGAAGATAGAAGGTGTTATAATAAATTAGTATAAAACAAAAAAGAAACAGACAGAACTTTTCATATGTTGTCCGTATATTAGAGATACAGAAAGGAAAAATAATGGGGAGAATCATTGCTATTGCAAATCAAAAGGGAGGAGTGGGAAAAACAACTTCCACGATTAATTTGTCAGCCTGTTTGGCTGAATTGGGCAATAAAGTTCTAATAATTGACTTAGATCCACAGGGGAATACAACAAGTGGAATTGGATTAGAAAAAGATGAATTGGAAAATACAGTTTATGAATTACTGCTGGATGAGTGTACAGTAAAAAAAAGCATTAGTAATACGCAGATTGATGGACTAAAAATTATTCCTTCAAATGTAAATTTATCAGGGGCAGAAATTGAATTGTTGGGTATTCATGAAAAAGAATATTTGTTAAAAAATGCAATTGACTATATCAAAGATGATTTTGATTTCATTATTATTGATTGTCCTCCCGCTTTAAATATGCTGACGGTAAATGCAATGACTACAGCAAATTCGATCATTGTTCCAATTCAATGTGAATATTATGCTTTGGAAGGATTAAGCCAATTAATACATACGATAGATTTAGTGCAGCAGCGCTTGAATCCAAATGTAATTATCGAGGGTGTTGTCTTTACCATGTATGATGCGAGAACAAATCTTTCCATGCAGGTTGTGGAGAATGTAAAAGAAAATTTGAATACAACGATTTATAAAACAATTATTCCAAGAAATATCAAATTGGCTGAAGCGCCAAGTCATGGACTTCCAATTAATCTATATGATTCAAGATCTGCTGGGGCAGAGAGTTACCGGCTTCTGGCAAAAGAAGTAATGAATAGAAAGGATTTATAAAATGGCTGTAAAAAAAAGTGGTTTGGGGAAAGGTTTAGGCAAAGGATTAGATTCATTAATTCCGGATAAGGTAGGCAATACGGAAGCTAATGAAGAAGAAGCAAAAGACGAAATGATGGTCAATATCAATAAAGTAGAACCAAACAGAGCACAGCCAAGAAAAAAATTTGATGAAGACGCTTTATTGGAATTAGCGGAATCCATAAAGCAATTTGGAATATTGCAGCCATTGCTTGTACAGGATCAAGGTGCTTATTATGAACTGATCGCAGGGGAAAGGAGATGGCGCGCGGCAAAATTAGCGGGGATAAAGGAAATTCCGGTTATTATTAAAAAATTCAATGAACAGGAAAGGGTAGAAATTTCTTTAATTGAAAATATCCAGAGAGAAGATTTAAATCCGATTGAAGAAGCAATCGCATATAAACGGCTATTTGAAGAATTTCATTTGAAACAGGATGAAATAGCAGAACGTGTATCAAAGTCCAGAACAACAGTTACAAATGCAATGCGCTTATTAAAGCTGGATGAAAAGGTTCAGCAAATGGTAATAGATGAAATGCTGACAACTGGACATGCAAGAGCGCTTTTGGCGGTTGAAGACCAGGAAGCGCAGTATATGGTAGCGCAAAAAATTTTTGATGAAAAATTAAGTGTGCGCGAAACGGAAAAATTAATTAAAAAAATATTAAATGGAGGGCAGGAAACACAGAAAATTGAAAAAAAAGACGAAGAGGATCTAAAACGTCTGAAAATTGTCTATCATAATATTGAAGAAAATATGAAACAGACATTAGGTACGAAAGTAGTTATTAATTTTAAAGATAAAAACAAAGGTAGAATAGAGATTGAATATTATGATGCAGAACAATTAGAACATTTGTTTGAAATGATACAATCGATAAATAAACAGTAAAGTTGGAGGAATAAAGAATGAGTTTATGTGATTACCTCGGCATTGATTTAGAGTATGTCGTATGGGGATTGGCTGCAGGCTTTCTATTGCTGCTGCTTTTGCTGATCAGCAGTTTTATTAAAATTGGAAAATTAAAAAAGAAGTATTTAAAATTTATGGGTGATTCAGAGGCGCTTTCATTAGAAGAACGGATTACCGGACAAATTGAAGAAATTGAGCGTTTGACGGAATCGGATGAAATTGAAAAAGATAAAATTCAAATGTTAGAAGAGCAAATGAAAAATACATTTCAAAAGATTGGTTTAGTCAAGTATGATGCTTTTAATGAAATGGGAGGAAAATTAAGTTTTACCCTTGCTTTGTTAAATGATAAAAATGACGGTTTTATTATAAACGCAATGCACAGCAGGGAAGGATGTTATACATATATCAAAGAAATTATAGCGGGAAAATCCATTATTGTGCTTGCTTCGGAAGAAAAAGAAGCGCTTGATATGGCTCTAAATTATAAATAGTAGATATTGCAAAAGTGATGTAAATAGGATATAATATAGTAATGGTTGAGAAAGGATGAAAATGCGAATGCATCACTATTTGCGGACAATTGGATTTAGCAATCTAAAGAATAGAAGTCAATTAGACCAGTTGCTAAAAGAAGTTGTTTCAAAACCAGACACGGAGAAATTGGCAATTGATTCAGATGGAAATGAATTTATTGAAATTGTTCATATGTATAGCGAGTGTTTTGGAATAACTGTTTGCGGTGAATATCAGGATGATAATAATTTTTATATAAATTATTTTTATCCTGTTTTTATAGGCAGAGATATTTCGACGGAAGAACAGATTGAAATTGAACGCCATACTGCAAATGAATCTTATGCTGGTGTGTGTGATGAAATGTGTTTGGGAGTTACATTAATTTTTTATCTTCAAAATGCAGCGGATTATTTGAACCAAAAGATTATTTTTGGTAAAATATGTCAGAACGTATCCACAACATTGGCGGCTCTATCTACAAGCGGAAAGATTATTTTATCCATTGGAAAAAATGAAGAACAATTGCGTAATACGGAACAGAATCGGCGTAATCATAACCATTTGATGGCAGCAGCACGCGATGGTGATGAAGAAGCTATTGAAAGTTTGACCTTAGAGGACATTGATTTGTATTCTATGATCTCAAGAAGAGTAGAAAAAGAAGATGTCCTATCTATCGTGGAAAGTTATTTTATGCCTTATGGGATTGAAAGCGATCAATATTCCATTATGGGACAGATTTTGGACAGTAAAAAGGTCCAAAATCATGCAACAAAAGAAGAAATGTATATTATGAAAATTAATGCAAATGACTTGGTATTTGACTTGTGTATCAATGAAAAAGATTTGATTGGAGAACCGGAAGTAGGAAGAAGATTTAAAGGAAACATATGGATGCAGGGAAAAATTAATTTTTCAGATTGATGAATGACTATAGGAACGGAGGTATAGCAAAATGTTGCAGGAACAGAAAACAGAAAAGTCAAAGAGTAAAAATAGTCATATCATGATAATCTCATTGCTTTCTTTGGTCATTGTGGCATTATTTATGATTGAAATATATGAAATTATTAATGATCCGGCAAACTTAACTGCTATTGGTACAATCGGTGCTTTTACCTTGGCTGCCGTTTTTGTGGAATCTTTGTTGATTGGCAGGATGAGTATGCATCAATCCAAAAATCAGGAAAACGCGTTGGATAATGTCTATCGTTCAGAAAAAGCGAATTATTTATTGATGCGTAAAAATTTTGAGAATTTTGATAAAAAGATTGATGTACTTGCAAAACAGTCTGAGATTCCAGCTAAAGAACTTTTAAGTGCACAAAAAGCATTAGTAAAAGTTCAGATTAACAGAACAAAAGAAAATACAGATGCTTTGATGATTTCAAATGACAAAATGGTCGAGAAGATCAATAGAAAATTGGATCATTCTGCTTATTCCGGATTTAATGAAAATGATAAAGCAATTTTAGCGGAAAATAACAAAGATGTTTTAGAAAAGCAGCAGGAGCTTTTAGATGGATTAAAAGAGTTAGAAAATACATTGCATAACGATATTTTAGAATCTGCCAATAAATTGGCATCTATGAAATCACAGCAGGTTATTGTTCGTGAACCGCAAATTTCCATGGATGAGGATTTACATCCGCTCTCATTGGAACAGGATGCTTTGGAACCGAATGCACTTGATTCACAAGCAATGGATTTTAGTTTTACGGAACAGAAATCTGAGGAACCAGAATTGGAAGGATTAGAGCCTTTAGATTTGGATACCGGATTGTTAAGTCCGAAATCTTCAGATTTGGAATCTCTGGATACGCCATCTTTGAATTTTGATTCTTTAGATTTGTCTTCTACGGATTTAGATTCTTTTGAACCAATTTCTTCTGAAACAGGATCGTCTGAAAAAGACAATCTATCATCATCCATTAATTCATCCGAGTCAGCTTTGGATCAGTTATTAAAAGGGATGAATGATCAGCCAGTGAGTCAAAGACACAAAACGGCTCAAAATACCGATCCGCAATTGCCGCCGATCACATTAGAACCAGACATTTCCGAAATGATGGCAGAACCGGAATTGCCGCCGATTACACCGGAACAGGAGATTCCTGAAATCATGCCAGAGTCGGAATTGCCGCCGATCACATTAGAGCAGGAAATGCCTGAAATGACGACAGAACCGGAATTGCCGCCGATTACACCGGAGCAGGAGATTCCTGAAATCATGCCAGAGTCGGAATTGCCGCCGATCACACCGGAGCAGGCTAATTCTGAAACGATGTCTAAATCAGAACTGCCGCCAATAATGGCGGAACCGGAATTGTCTGAAATCATGCCGGAACCAGAATTACCGCCAATTTCATTAGAACCGCAAATATCAGAAACAATACCAGAACCGGAATTATCATCTCCAGTTGTACCGGCATCTGATCCGTCTGAAATGATAACGGAACCGCCATACCAAGAATTGGATACAAAATCAATGCCGGCGGAACCGGATTTAGATTCTATTTTGTCAGAATTAGAACTGCATCCTACGGCAGCGTCTGAATTGGATTCCAAGCTGTCGGAACCGGATTTATCGACAACACCACTGGATGATACAAAAGAATCAAGTATTAACGTGTCAGAATCGGAATTGCCTGTACGTACCGGAATAGATTCCATAAAGAAGAAACCGGATGATAATTTATTAAAGGATAAAAATATCACAAATACAACTCCTGTATTAGATTTGTCATCTAATCATATTATGACGCCGGATGAAATATCGGCTATGATTGAAAATACGGTTTCTGAAAAAAATGCAAATGTACAGTCAAATCAATTAGAAGCGAATTATGATGAAGTTTCAAAATTAAATCAAGAGCTGGATGAATCAGAGTTGGACGATGCTGATATTGATCAAATCTTAAAGGAAATGGATATAGAAGATATTAAAAACGATACATTAGAAGATTTTGATATTGATCAGATTTTAAAACAGCCGCAAAAACTGGCTCCATCGGAGCAAAAAGGGGCTGCTGCAAATCAAGTTATGAGTTCTGATGAAATCGAGGCTTTGATTGCTAGTACAAATTTACTGGATGAACCTCCGTCTGGTTCCGTAATGCCTGATTTATCAAATCCAAGCCACGTGATGAATCCGGATGAAATTGCGGCTTTAATTGCTAGTATGTAAATCGTTATAACATTTTGTACGAATGATTTGCAATCATTAAATTTTTTTAAAAAAATATAAAAAAACACTTGCATTTTATAAATTTATAGTATATAATATCTCTTGTGTTCAGGGGAACACAGAGAGATGCGCCACTAGCTCAGCTGGCAGAGCACCTGACTCTTAATCAGGGTGTCCAGGGTTCGAACCCCTGGTGGCGCATTAAAGTATCGGTTTCAAGTGGTAAGGCTTGGGGTCGGTGCTTTTTTTATTTTAATAGTTTTTTTATCTCCATAACAGAAGCATGCAGGGCGGATATTTTTTTATAGATTGCTGGGTGTTTATAAGAAAAAAGGATTGCTTTTCGTTTGAAAGACATAGTCATCTACCTCCTGGACTTTCAAATTGTAACACGTAGAGAGGGTTCCTATAGTATATGATGAAACGTAGATTAATTGCATGTACAATGCAAATGGATGTGATCCGATATGTAATGAGGCAATATCATAGAAAAATACCGATAGCGTGGATCAGCCGGACATTTCATAATCAAAAGCAAATTCTGCATGCGAAGATACAGGATTTTATAAACTGCAGTCAAGATGCAGATGAAATTTTGTTATCGTATGGATTATGCGGAAATGCGGTGCTTGGCCTGCGCAGTGAAAAGACAAAGCTCGTAGTACCTAATTTTGATGATTGTATCAGCCAGCTTTTGTATACAGACCGAAAACGGCCGCATAAAAGAATTGCTTTTACAGAGAAAGGGTGTTATTATTTGACACGGGAATGGACGATGGATCAGGAAGCGATTGTTCCGCAGTGTCAGAAAATCTGCCAGATGTACGGGGAAGATAATGGTCGGCAGATCATTCAGCAAATATATTCCGGTTATCATTCGCTTGTATTGCTTGATACGGGTGCATATGATGTGGCAGAGATTCATGACTATGCTAAGCAGGGAGCTTTGTATACAGGAATGCAGGTTCGAGTGGAAAAAGGAAGCTGTGATATTATGAAAAAACTGATTTTACGGAACTATGATCAGACCATTGCCGTATTTGAGCCTGGGGAAAAGATTACGAGACAAAGGCTGACCGGGATCAGCCTTTGAGAATCTATATAATCGGTGATTGTATACTGCACAATAAACCCGATAAACGGCGGGCTAGAAACAAATGATATTGTGCTGAAATTTTACGCCGTTTATATATGTTTTATCTGGAAGCTATCAGTTTGTAAATGGGATTACCGAGGGAAGAAAATTTTTCTTCATATTCTGTCATAATATTGTGTTTGTTTAATTGGGGGTCATGATGCAGGTCGTACGTATAGGCGTCAATCGTCCAGTTTGCTGCGGGTATTTCTTGTAAGGAGAAGTCAAACAGGAGGCGGTTATCTGTTTTAAATTCAACTGTGCCGTTTTGTGCTAAAATCTTATGGTAACGATCCAAAAACTCACGGGAGGTCAGACGGCGTTTTTCATGTTTTTTTTTCGGCCATGGATCTGAAAAATTGAGATAAATTTTTTCTATCTCATTGGAAGCAAATACTTCTGTTATATTTTTGGCATCGATGCACAGAAAACGGAGATTTGGAAGTGGCTGTTCCAGCAGATCCAGTTTTTGTACAGCCCGTAAAAGAACACTTGTATACTTTTCGATGCCGATATAATTGACCAAAGGATTTTGCTGTGCAAGATGGATCAGGAAGCGTCCTTTTCCTGTTCCGATTTCTATATGGATAGGATGGTTATTATTAAAAACAGAATGCCATTTGCCTTGATAAGCAGCAGGATTTTGCATACAAAAAGGGCTGGCAGCAATGATATGGTCAGCACTTGGAATATTTCTTAACCGCATGGTGATCGTTTCCTTTCTTATTATTGGTAGTAATGGTGAATATACTATTGATTATATCACTGATTCACTCAGAACACAAAACGAAAAAAAAGTATTGCCTATCACTTCCCGGACCACTATAATAGAGCGTAGGACAAGAAATAGAATGAAAAAAGATTGGAATGAAAAAATGAATAAAATCAAGAGAATACTGATGCTGGTATTGTGTCTGGCATTGCTGGTACAAACAGTTCCGATTGATGCAAAAAAGAGTAAGAATAAAAATAAGAATTATTGGCCAAAGCAGTCTGAAAAAATTACTGCCGGAGCTGCGCTGTTAATGGATTTGGATACCGAAACTCTTTTATATAGCAAGAATATTGATAAAAAATATTATCCGGCCAGTATTACGAAAATATTGACTGTTTTGCTTGCGGTTGAAAACAGCAGTATGGATGAAATTGTTACGTTTTCAGAGGATTCCATTTATAAAACAGGGGGATCCGGCATTGCGCGGGATGTTGGCGAAAAAATGACAATGGAAGAATGTCTGTACGCCGTCATGCTGGAATCGGCAAATGAGTGTGCTTATGCGGTGGCGGAACATATCGCGGGATCTTTGAATAAATTTGTCAAAATGATGAATGACAGGGCCAAAAAAATCGGATGTACCGCGTCGCATTTTGTGAATCCCAATGGATTGCCGGATAAAAAACATTATGTGACCGCAAGGGATATGGCGCTGATTGCAAAAGAGGCATATGCCAATGAGACGTTTCGATTGTTTTGCGGAACAAAGCGCTATACGATTCAGCCGACCAATAAGCATAAAGAGCCGACTTATTTATTGAACCATCATAAAATGCTTTATCCAAATGAAACGGATGCTTATCTGTATGATTATTGTACAGGAGGAAAAACAGGATTTACCGTAGCGGCAGGAAGCACACTGGTAACTTACGCAGAAAAAGACGGGATGTCGCTGGTCGCTGTAATCTTGAAAGGAAGTTCACCGCAGTATTGGGTTGAGACTCGGGCTTTGTTCGACTATGGATTTGAAAATTTTAATTTGTGTAATGTTGCCGAGTATGCAGAAAATGAAAATACGAATGCAGACGAAGAAACAAAATATGATACGCTAAATACAAACGAACCATATGCGCAGATTGATCCGCAGGCTAAAATTATCCTTCCAAAAACAGTTGATTTTAATAAAACCACGATGAAAGTCAATTATGATGATCTTCCGAAAAATGTATTGGCAGAATTGGAATATAACTATGGCAAGCGGAAAATTGGCGTGGCACATGTAATTCGTACAAATGCTACGGTCGATAAAAATAATATTAAGACAGATGATTTGGAGGAACATGAACCGGATACACAAATAGATCAAAAAAACAACGAGGAATCGGAGAATCAGCTAAAGAAAGAAGCGGATACGCCGTTCTTCGAAAAATTTGACAGCAAAGAATTTTTTTCTGATATTCCGGGCCATATGCTGGACTTGTTTGAGATGATGCTGTCGAATGGGATCATCGTGATTGTCTGTATTGTAATCGTGATCCTGCTGCTTATTCTTTTCATTTATCGTACGCTGTTTAACAGATCCTATGTTCTGCGTCAAAAAATTGCAAGACGAAAGAGCAGAAAACGGGAAAGAAAGCAATATATAACGATCTATGATACGCATAATACCAGACGAAGAAGGCGGAGAAAAAGGTAATAGACCGTATTAGTACAAAAATAAATGTCTTTAAAACAAGAAACGACAATTTCGATATTGAAATGTTGTCGTTTCTTTATTTTAAGACATATAAAATTACAGATTTTATATTCTGAAAATAAATAAAAAAAACAGATTATTCAACGTATCTACGAAGTAGATTCTTCTTGGTCAGCAGCGTCTGTTTCGATAAAATCGGAAAGATAGCTGATTAGCTTATCAGGAAATTTTGTATATAATATCAAACCGTCCACTGTTTCCGCAATCGTTTCATATAGCGAATCCATTTCAGAAATCGATGCCATCATTTGCATTAGAATGCTGCGTTTCCATGGTTCTGTTTTAATGAAAACAGGCGTATAGTCATGCAGATTGATCAGGCTTGCGGTTTCAAGCAGACGGGATAACTCCTGTTCGGCTCGGTATTCTTCGGCTGTTTTATGGATCATAAAGTAACCGTTTTCATCGCGTGCCAGATGCAGGGAACTGACGGCACGCTGTACCTGTTTTGTCAGACTCGGGGATGCCGGGTGCAGAGATTCAAAATAGATCATAAAATCGGAAGCTTGTTTAAAATGATGATTTTCTCCATATTCTTCAAATTCTCTGGCCAGGATCCGTTTGATTGTTTGTTCACATGATTTCCTGGAAGGGTTTTTATATTTTGTATTTTTATATGTTTTGTTATGAACTGGCATAATGCAGATCCCTCTCTTTACCTGATATTGATGGTTTGCCTGTACGGTTTTTATTTTATCATAAAAATTGCAGGAAAGAAAATAGTGAGATAAATTTGACAAATTTATATCCAAGGGAATATAATATTTCTATATACGCAAATTCTATTTTGGAGCGGTAAACATGATATGGGTGAAATAAGGATGACAAGACAGGAAAAGCGCGAAAAACAGGAGGAAGAAATCCGAAAGCTGATCGAAGAAAACGGCGGTATTGTGAAAACATCGCAATTGTATACCTTAGGTATGGATTATCGCAGGATTCAGTCTTTTGTGGACTGCGGATTGATAGAACGGATAAAAAATGGATATTATTCTATGAATTATCATAAAAAACGCGAAGAAGATATAATTGCGGCGTTGTTTTCGGATGGAGTTTTGAGTATGGAAAGTGCTTTGTATTGCTATCGTTATAAGAAACTCAGGCCGTTTAAGTGGACCATTGCGGTGGACAAGAATACGTCGAAATCGCGTTTTAAACTGGAATATCCTTTGGTACAGCCTTATTATACAGAACCGGAAGTACTGCGGATGGGGGTAGATGAGATTCCGTTTGGATCTGTGAAGATGTCGATTTATAAAAAAGAACGATTAATTTGTGATATTCTGAAATACGAAGACAGAATGGAACGGGCAGATCTCCAGTATGCCCTGCGGTCATTTCTGATGGATAAAGATAAGGATGTTTCCAGGCTGTTATTTTATGCAAAAGAGAGAAAAGTTTTAGCGAAGGTTCGTAATCAGATTGGAGTGTGGCTTTAATGGGAAGCCAGCTTTTAAATGATTTGTTTCTCAGACAGCGCAGTGAAGAGCTTCAAATTCCATTTGAAAATTTGCTCTTGGCATCCGTATTGGAAGAGATTGTGCAAAGGATTGCCGAATCGGATTATGCAGACAGTATTTGGCTCAAAAACAGCGTCAGGCTCAACCGAGAAAATTATCGAAACAAGGTAGAACAAAATCTGTCTTTTTTTATTCATGATTCCAGGAAGCTGACTTATAAGAAATCAGAAGTCAGCAAAATGTTCGCAGAGTTGTTTCGTAATTTGAAAAAAGACGCTGTACATTGGAATTATACGGTTTGGGTTGACCGGACTCTGATTACGGTCGATATGGTGGCAAAAATCGCATCGGTTCCGGTTCCTGTCCGGATCCTGTTTGAACAGGTACGGATCGCAAATCTGGTTCCATACAGCAGGGATTTGAAGTTGTTTATTCATAACAGCCATTCGGTCAGGATTTTGTGTTATCCAAGTGAATATCTGCTTACGGAAAAAATCGTGGAGATAATAGAAAAACTGGAATTGATCAATGATGTATCCTGTTATATGGAAGCTTTTTGCCTGTTAAAAAAAGAAGCGTTATCCGGAAGGACTATGTGTGAGCTTTTACGGGAAAGCTGTAGGAAACATCAAATTAACATCGAAGAAAACCGGATTCAAATGCTTTTATCTTATCGAAACCAAGGATATATGAAAAAAAAATGGCGTGCGTTTCTTCGGCGGGAACAACGAAAAAGTCCGTCGTGGGAAGAAGTGATGGATGTATTGGAACAATTTTTAACGCGGTTATGGGAACATTTGTGCAGAAACTTGATTTATATAGGGGATTGGATGCCGGAATTAGGACGGTTTCTTGATTAGGAGCGATTAACATAGGTACGATTATGCTAGAACGGGGCAATATGTGTAAATATAAAGAATATTCCTATTTGGATGAACGGTTGGCGGTATATGCACAGTCGGATTTTTATCCGTTTCATATGCCTGGACATAAACGGGCTGATATGAATTTTGCGAATCCCTATCAACTAGATGTTACAGAAATCGATGGATTTGACAATCTGCACCATGCGCAGGATCTATTGCTGCAGTGCCAGCAGCGGCTGGGCAGTTTGTATCACAGCAAAAAATCCTATTATTTAGTAAATGGAAGCTCCTGCGGGATTTTAAGCGCTGTCGGCGCGGTTACGAAGCGTGGAGATACGGTTATTATGGCAAGAAATTGCCATAAGGCGGTTTACCATGCGGTTCAATTATTTGGTCTGCATGCTGTCTATGTATATCCGAAAGTGATGGAATATGGGATACAGGGGGGCATTGATCCGGATGATGTGAAAGCTTCCCTGCAGGAACAAAAGAATGTAAAGGCAGTGATTCTTACTTCACCGACTTTTGATGGCATTGTGTCCGATATTGGTATCTTAGCCGATATGATTCATAGGTATGGCGCGTATTTGATCGTGGATGAAGCGCATGGAGCGCATTTTTCAATGGACAGTCATTTTCCTGTGTCCGCGGTTCAAAAAGATGCTGATTTGGTCATACAAAGTCTTCATAAAACGCTGCCAAGTTTTACACAGACGGCAGTGCTGCATGTGGCAAGTGACAGGGTGGATGATGATCAGATCGAGGAAATGCTCCAGGTTTTTCAAACGAGTTCCCCTTCGTATCTGTTGATGGCCGGAATTGACCGATGTGTGCGCCTTTTGGAGCAGTCGGGAACGCAGTTGTTTCAAACCTATACGGACAGGCTGGCGTCATTTTACAAAAAATGCGGTACGCTCCGCTTTCTACAAGTACTTACCGCAGACGATTACCGGATGTATCCTGTCTATGACTTAGATCCGTCCAAATTGGTAATCAGTACCGCGTCAGCGCCGATCGATGGATATCAGTTGTATGAAAGGCTGTTAAACAGGTATCATTTGCAAATGGAAATGTATTCGGCGGAGTATGTGCTGGCCATGACGAGTATTATGGATACACAGGAAGGATTTGATCGTTTATTTGAAGCTTTAGCGGAAATAGATTTGGAATGCTGCGGCAAAACAGATCGCCGGGAAGAAGGGCAGGCTGTTTTGAACCAGCCTTTTATGCAGAACATATATGCGAAACGGGAAAAAAGACTGGATTTGGCGGAAGTAAAACAGTATCTTACACAAGAAACCATACTGGAGGACTGCATAGGGCAGATTTGTGCAGAATATATTTATTTATATCCGCCGGGGATTCCTTTTGTAGTACCGGGAGAACTGCTTACGAAAGAAGTTGTGGAAATTGTAAAAGAATGCAGGAAAAGAAATCTGAACATACAAGGACCTAGAGATCAGAAATGCCAGAAAATACAGACGGTGGAAGCATTTTAGTCTGTATGAGTATAAATAAAAAAGTAAGGCGGTGTTTGCATCGTTATGGATATTAAAGTAAATCAAGCGTCGGCAGTTCCACAGACAGGGAATACAGCGCCGGTGGAAAACGCAGGAGATGGGTTTCGATTTGCGCTGACAAACGCGATTGAAGATGAAGATTTGCAGCAGCAATTGGAGCGAATGCTTAAAGATATTACAAAACAGGGTGAATTGATTGCGCGTCATATGGATATTCGTGATATGAAAAAATATCGCGGGCAAATTAAGGAGTTTTTAAATGAAATTGTAAACCGTTCCCATAAGTTTTCAAGGGAGAATTTTTTAGACCGCAGGGGAAGGCACCGGGTTTATGGCATTATCAGGCTGGTGGATGGAAATTTGGATGAACTTGCACAGGAGCTTTGTGAAGAAGAAAAGGACCATATTAAGATATTAAGCAAAATTGGTGAGATTACCGGGTTATTATTAGATATTTTTACTTGAGTATGAGCAGGGATTGGATCCATATTTTACGGAAAGAGAGGTGTGGATATGGCTGGATTTAAAGACATCATAGGTCATGAGCAGATCATCGGGCACTTTCAAAATGCAATTGTACTGGACAGGGTATCGCATGCGTATATTTTAAGCGGGCCGGATGGATCGGGAAAAATGATGCTTGCGGAGGCTTTTGCAGCGGCGCTGCAGTGTGAAAAAAAAGGGACAGAAAGCTGTACGGAATGCCATTCCTGTAAGCAGGCCGCCAGTCATAATCATCCGGACATCTTATATGTCACACATGAGAAAGAAAATACGATTTCTGTAGATAATATACGAAAACAGATCAATCAGGATATTTTAATTAAGCCTTATAATAGCCGCTATAAAATCTATATTGTAGACGAAGCGGAAAAAATGAATCAGCAGGCGCAAAATGCCTTGCTCAAAACGATCGAAGAGCCGCCGGAATATGCGGTGATCCTGCTGCTTACTACAAATGCAGATTCATTTTTGCCGACCATTTTGTCACGCTGTGTCTGTTTGCAGTTAAAACCGGTCCTGGACCATAAGATAAAAAATCTTTTAATGAAACGTTATCAGATTCCGGATTATCAAGCGGAGCTTAGTACCGCGTTTGCACAGGGGAATGTTGGAAAAGCGATTCAGTTAGCGTCTTCTGAAGATTTTAATGAGTTAAAAGATTCTGCGGTCCAGTTAATGAAACGGGTGAAAGACATTGATGTGTATGAAATGGGAGAAGCAGTCAAACAAATCGGAACATACAAATTATCGATTCATGATTATTTTGATATTATGATGGTATGGTACCGGGATGTACTGATGTATAAGGCTACGATGGATATTAACAGCTTGATTTTTAAGGAACAGGTCTATGAGATTAAAAAACAGGCAAGCCAAAGTTCGTATCATGGCATACAGGAGATTTTAAAGGCATTGGAAAAAGCGAAGATCAGGCTCAACGCCAATGTAAATTTTGATATTGTGGTGGAATTATTATTGTTGACAATGAAGGAGAATTAAGCAGTATGACAAAAATTGTGGGGATCAGATTTCGGAATGCAGGTAAGATTTATTATTTTGATCCTTTGGGCCTGGAAATAGAAACCGGGACGCATGTGATTGTGGAAACGGCACGTGGGGTGGAATTTGGTGTTGTAATGATTCCGACCAGAGAGATTGCAGATGAAAAAGTACCGCAGCCGCTGAAACCGATTATCCGGATTGCGACAGAAGAAGATGAGAAACAACAGAGAAAGAATAAGGAAAAGCAGGAGAATGCTTATAAAATATGTCTGGAGAAAATTGAAAAGCATGGATTGGAAATGAAACTGGTACAGGCGGAATATACCTTTGATAATAATAAGCTGTTGTTTTATTTTACCGCGGATGGAAGGATCGATTTCCGGGAACTGGTCAAAGATTTGGCGTCCGTATTTCGTACCAGAATCGAACTGCGCCAGATTGGTGTTCGTGATGAAACAAAGATTTTAGGAGGAATGGGTATTTGCGGCAGAGAATTATGCTGTTCCTCCTATTTGTCAGAGTTTATCCCCGTGTCGATTAAGATGGCAAAAGAACAAAATCTATCGTTGAATCCGACCAAAATATCCGGCGCCTGCGGACGGTTGATGTGCTGCTTAAAATACGAACAGAATACGTATGAATATTTGAATAGCAACCTGCCGGAGATCAATGAATATGTAACAACAAACGACGGTTTAAAAGGGGAGGTACAAAGTGTCGGCGTCCTGCGGCAGTTGGTGAAAGTCAAAGTAGATGTAAATGGAGAAAAGGAACTGCGGGAATATAAGGTCAGTGATTTAAAGTTCAGGGCAAAGAGACATAAGGTGAAAGTATCTGCGGAAGAAATCAAGAAATTATCGGTATTAGAGGACAGGGAAGGAAAATCGAAGTTAGATGACAGCAAATAATCTTCGTCCGGGAGAGCGCTTGGACGAACTGCAAAGAAACGGGTATGTGATTATTCAGGATCCCAAACGGTTCTGTTTTGGAATGGATGCGGTTCTGCTTTCTGGATTTGCACAGGTAAAATCCGGGGAGCGGGCGCTGGACCTTGGAACCGGGACGGGTATTATCCCGATTTTATTGGAAGCAAAAACAAATGGTACGCATTTTACCGGATTGGAAATACAGCAGGAAAGTGCGGATATGGCCAAAAGAAGCGTGCGGTTAAACAAATTAGAATCGAAAATAGAGATTGTGTCCGGAGATATCAAAGATGCTTCCAGAATATTTGGGGCATCTTCTTTTCATGTGGTTACGGTAAATCCTCCGTATATGATTGGAAACCATGGTTTGCAAAACAATTTGGATGCCAAGACAATTGCCAGGCACGAAATCTTTTGTACTTTGGAAGATATTATGCGGGAGAGTACGAAATTACTGCTGCCAAAAGGAAGATTCTATATGGTTCACCGTCCATTCCGGTTATCTGAAATCATGTGTGTAATGACAAAATACGGAATTGAGCCAAAGCGGATGCGGTTAGTATATCCTTATATAGACCGGGAGCCGAATATGGTATTGATCGAAGGTCTGCGCGGAGGAAAACCGCGGATGACAGTTGAGAAACCGCTGATCGTATATCAGGCACAAGGGGTTTATACCGACGAGATCATAGAATGGTATGGATATTAGGGAACTGTTTTATTAGGAATGCATTGTGCAAAAGGAAGTTATGCAGGATAGGAGAATTATGACAGGAAAATTATATTTATGTGCTACTCCCATTGGAAATTTGGAAGATATTACACTGCGTGTTCTGCGTACTTTACGTGAAGTGGATTTGATCGCAGCGGAGGATACTAGAAATTCCATTAAGCTGTTAAATCACTTTCAGATTCAAACGCCTATGTCAAGTTATCATGAGTACAACAAAATAGAGAAAGCCTATCAGCTTGCGGAAAAAATAAAGAAAGGAACGAATATCGCGTTAATTACGGATGCCGGAACGCCAGGAATCTCGGATCCAGGAGAGGAACTGGTAAGAATCTGCCAGGAAGCGGGGATTACAGTAACGGCATTACCCGGGCCTGCCGCCTGTATTACCGGATTGACAGTTTCCGGATTACCTGCGCGAAGGTTTTGTTTTGAAGCATTTTTGCCGCGTGATAAAAAGCAGAGGGGCAGAATACTGGAAGGGTTAAAATCAGAAACGCGAACGATCCTTTTGTATGAAGCGCCGCATCATTTAACGCAGACGTTAAAGGATTTGTACGAAACCCTTGGAGACCGGCAGCTTTCCCTTTGCCGTGAGCTGACGAAAAAACATGAGGAGATGATGCGCACTACTTTGAAAGAAGCGTGTGGGTACTATAAAGAACAGCAGCCGCGTGGAGAATATGTCCTGGTGATTAAAGGAAAGTCTTACGAGGAAATTGAAGAGCAGCAGCAAAAGGAATGGTGTTCTCTGTCATTCGAAGAACACATGCTTTATTATGAAAAAAAGGGGATTTCCCATAAAGAAGCAATGCGTATGGTTGCAAAAGACCGCGGGATTTCAAAACGGGATGTTTACCAGGCGTTATTGGATCTGCCTTAGGAACTGTCCCGAAATAACTTAGCGGTAATGGGCGGTCTGGGCTATATGATGCAAATAGAAATAACAGCGTGTTTAGGGATGGACACGCTGTTTTCAATTGTATCATTGGAGGGATCAGGAAGCTTTATAATAGTGATTCATGTATTTTTCCAAAATATAAAAGGGTGCGGAACCCATATCTAAGATTGCTGTATGAAACAGCAGTTCCGAATAATCGTTTCCATAAAAAGCTTTTGCCTTGTCTTTTAATTCCAGGAATTGCAGATATCCAATATAATATTTTAAATAGTTTGCCGGGTTTTCTAAAATGGTCTGGTAAATATTTGAAATAACGGACGTTTTGGTAATGCCGTAGGAAGATAAAAAATCAACTGTATCGGCGAGCGACCAGCCTTCATAATGAACGCCCATATCAATCGTAGCGTATAAACTTAAAGTAGCGTCCTGATTTAACATCAGTGCCCTTGCGGTTTTTTCATCAAGGCCCGCGTATTGGTAGGAAAGCATTTCTACATAAGTGGCCCATCCTTCGGTATATCCGCCATGGTAGAGAAGATAACGGATCGGAGACAGTTTTTTGGAATAGGAGTAGATCGTCTGGTATAAATGTCCGGGATATCCTTCGTGTGCAAGTGTTGTGAAAAGCTGGATTTCACTGTATTGGCTGCCCGGGTTTATGTAAATGCAATTATCTTTATATTGGTCTAACGGAGAGGTCAGGTAAAAAGCGGGAGACAAAAAATCCTGCAGTTTTTTATTTACCGTTTTTACCGTATAGTTTGCATCCGGGCAGGCTGGAAACGAAGTTTGCATACATTTTTTTAGGTGTTCCAGAAAATCTTCCGGTGTATGATCCGAGGCAGACGCCGCAGTCTGGGCGGTTGGCGCAGCAAGCTCGGATAATTCTTCGATATGGTGTTCCCGTTTGGATTCTACCATTTTTTCAAGTTCTGGAACCGTGTGGTCGGAGCCTGTCATGGATTTGACCAACAGTTCATAATACTTTTTTCCGTCTTCAAAATAGCATAGCCCTTGTGTATTTTTTCCTGTGTTTTTTAAAGCTTTCAGTACCGCAATCAGATTACGGTACGCAGGATAGACATGTTCCATTAATTGTTCATGGTTTTGTTTGATAAAGTCTTTTTTTTCTTTTTTTGTCAGATCTTTGATCTTGTTCAGACGTTCGGAAAAAGTTGTTTCCCAAAAGGATGTTTTTGAATCATCCGGAATAAAGGCGCGGCACTGATCGATTAAGTTTAAGGCAGCAGTTTCGTTCATAAACAGGCCTTTTTTCGATTTTTCTTTTTCAAATTGGCAGAGCTGTTTCATATAAGTATCGTATTGTGATAAGAGTTCCAGATAATCTTCCACATCTTTTTTCGAATAAAATTGATATTCCGCAAGCAAGATCGGGTATTCCGACTGTGTGCCGTTGGTGGAACCAAGCAATTCTTCATAATAATAGTAAGGGGCCATTTCCAGCTTTCGGTCAATGGAGTCTTTTAGGATATCATACGTTAACCGGGCAGCAATAGACAGTGAGGAGGGATCGTAGGTCAGGAGTTCATTTTTTATGTTTTCCAATGAAGCCAGATTTTGCGCTTCTGCATCGGTACTTATTTCTCCGAAAGTAACAGGATATTTTGGTATATCCGCAGAAGCCGGATCTGCAAGGGTAAAATGAAGGTTCAGTGTATTTGCGGTTACTTCGTCCTGAAACAGTTTTTTTAGAAAAGCATAAAATTGTTTTTCATCGCTCTTTTTCGTTGGCTGGGAGCTGGTATACGACGCTGTTGATATGGCCATGGAACGGCCGTTTAGCTGGTAAAGGCCTAGCGTTCCAAGGATGGAGCATAGAATGAAAATGGGGATGAAGAGGGAGGAACGTATTTTATGACGCAGGGTATGCAGGGTGTGTTTGATCGAATCCATAATTCCTCTTTTCTAAATAAGCAGATATTGTTTTAATATATGAGAGATGATCTGGTTTATTCCTTTTCTGGCATTCTGTGAATGATTTGAGTGATTCTGTGGATAAAAAGGAAGGAAACAGGTTTTCTTGTGGATAAATTAGAAAACGATACCTTTTTTCATAAGGAATGAAAGTATGGAAATACGGAATGCAACATATAGATAGTAGAACGATCACTGTACAGGGTGGGAATATGAATTATTTATGGGGATTAATGATTGTCTTGGGAATATTGTATGCGGCATGCACCGGTACGCTTCCAGAAGTGACGCAGGCGGCAATTGATTCGTCAAAAGAAGCTGTAACTTTATGCATTGCAATGACAGGGGTGATGTCGTTGTGGGTGGGGATTATGAGGATCGCAGAAAAAGCGGGGATAATAAGAAGCGCAGTGCGTTGCCTGAAGCCGTTACTGCGGTTTTTGTTTCCAAGAATCCCGCGGGGGCATGCGGCGAACCAATATATAGCGGAAAATTTTATAGCCAATGTGTTTGGACTTGGGTGGGCGGCTACGCCGGCGGGGATTAGGGCAATCGAAGAACTGGAGAAGCTGGAGGAGGAACGCAGAGGGAGGAAAGATGAAGCTGGATTTCGTGAGAAACAAAGCAGAGGCAGCAGAAGAAAAAAGGGAAAAGTCCGAGTGGTGTCAAATGGAACGGCTAGTAATGAAATGTGCACGTTTTTAATTTTGAATATTTCATCGCTGCAGTTGATTCCTGTGAATATGATTGCTTATCGTTCGCAGTATGGGAGCGTGAATCCGGCTGCAATCGTGGGGCCAGCAATTGTGGCGACGTTAATTAGTACATTGGTGGCGATCATTTTTTGTAAAATAATGAATTGTAGTAAAGGAATATGAAATAAAAAAATAGGAGTTTTAGTAAGAAAGACAACAGGGAAAGAAAAATCTGTCGATTGATATGGCTGGTAAGCTTTCTGAAATGATGGGAACAACCGTTGAATATTGGGTTACTCTGCAGAAGTTATATGATAAAATGCAAGCTGAGTTTTTTTGTGACATAGATCTTGAAAAAGAGGTATTTAAAGTTTTGGATTATAAATACTTCAGGCATTATTTTGGACTACCAGATTTACCAAGAAAGATTGGCGAGCAGATAAAATGTGTCAGAGATTTTTTAGCTGTGCCATCATTGGCAGTTTTAAAAATGAAGGAAGTGGGTGTAGTAAAAAATTATGGTTAATCAATACAGATACAGATCAAACAGGATTATTTAAATATAAAAAGGATGTAGGAACAACAGATCATGTATCAGAATGTATTGCAAGTGACATTGCAGGATTAATTGGAATTCCATGTGCAAAAATTGAGATAGGCATGTTTAAAGGAAGAGAAGGATCGATAAGTTTTAATATTGTTGAGAGTAAAAGTAAATCAGACAAAGGGTACAGTAGACAACATAGAAAAATTTGTGACAGAGGAGAATATTTGTGATATACTTAATAAATATGATGAGGTTTTAATGGAAAAAAGAAAAAAACTTATAAAAAAGTATCTTTTGTCTAACGATAAATAACGGCTTTACACCTTTGCTGTGTTTTCCAGATATAAATAAAGTATATACAGATACAAAACTGTTTTCTGTTTTTGCGAGTCGTTTACCAGATAGAAAGAGAAAAGATATTCAAATTATTTTGAAGAAATATTGATAAGACTAAGAATTGTAATGAATGTTTGAAAGCCATTATTAAATTTGAGCCTTAAATATGTGCTTACAGTAGTTTAAGGACAGAGGGTTTAAAGCTCTCTTTTTTTTCTAAGTTAGAAGCTATCATGGTAAAAGCCGGAATAAAGTTTATAAATCAAAAGCATAAAATCAATGAAATGAGGTGATAGGGTGTTACATATAGCAGTTTGCGATGACGACCAAACAGCCGTGCAAACGCATAAGGAAATTCTGGAAATGTGTATCAAGGAATGCACAAGTGTGTATCAAACAGAAATGTATACGGACAGCGGCAATCTGTTATATGATATTACGGAAGATCATTTTTTCTTTGACTTGATTTTACTGGACATAGAAATGCCGGGCAATACGGGAATGGAGATTGCACAGAAAATCAAACCATTTCTGCCCAATGTAAAGATTATTTTTATTACATCCCATATAGAGTATGCGATTGATGCGTTTGAATTGTCGATTTTTCGATATGTACCAAAAAATGACATGCAAAAACGCCTACCTGCCGCGATTCAGGATGCAGTCCGGCTGATTGTTCTGGAAGATGGAAAAGCTTATACGATTCAGACAAACAGCCGGTTTGAAAAAATCCCTTACCGGGAGATTTACTATATTGCGCGCGATGGAAAAAATGCCAGCATTACCACCGCCGGCGGAATCTCAAAAGTACGTAAAAGTCTGCAGCAAGTTTATGAAGAATTGGGCGCGGAAGAATTTATCTATATTGACCGGGGATGCATTGTAAATATGATCCATATTATGCAGATCAAAGATGGTATGGCGGTATTGAAAAATGGAACGGCTTTGCCGGTAAGCCGTTCCCACCTGCAGGAAGTCAAAGCGCAGATTAATCATTATTGGGGGACACATATATGACAGAAGTATTGCTGTTGTGTTCCAATGTTTTGGCTGCGGGCGTACGGGTGCTGGTATGCCTGTATTTGGATGCTCGGCTGCGGGCGGCAAAGAAGGCGGATAAAAACTGTGCCGCTGCGGCATTTGCGGGGATTGCTGCCGTAACGGTTCTATTGTCTGTATCGGGATTGTCGAATTTATACCGCGTGTTGGCTGAAGCTGTCTGGATTGCTGTATGTGCCCGTCGCTTTCAGGGCGCGGATTTTCGAATGAGCTTGTTTGTCGGGGTTTATTATGAGATCGCGGTTGTTTTTTGGCGGTTTTTAATTGCAGCTTGGGCAGGCGTTTTTTTTCATACGGCATCGTTTCTAAATGAAAATACGCGGAATGGGCAAACGGCTGTTTGGCTGCTGCATTTACTGCTGCTTGCTATTGTACTGTTTGTTAGCAGACAGCCGGAATTAAATGGAAAAGAATCGTTTCGGTTTGTTTCGGCAATAGTCTTAACCGGATTTATCGCTGTTGTTACATTATCGCAGCAGACCATGCTTGCCATTGCGGACGATATATTGCAGATGTGGACCATTTTAGCAATTGTGCTGCTGATGTCCGTTCTGGTATTTCATATAAACCGCCAGTATGAAGTAGAAAAGGAGCTTGCCAGGTTAAAAACAGAACAGGCCAGTCTGCTGGAGCATGATTATACGGCTTTGAACCAGGCTTACGCAGTCAATGCTAAGCTGTTTCATGATTTTCATCATCATATCGGTGCGCTGCGCCAGCTCCTTTCACGCAACAAATGGGAGGAAGCTATACAGTATTTGGACGAACTGCAGGCTCCTGTGCAGGAAATGGCGGATACGCTTTGGACAGGGGATGAAACCGTAGATTATTTGATTAACAGCAAGCTTCAGACAGCAAAAGACAATAGGATCCGGTATCAGATACAGGTTGAATTTCCACGTCATACAAACGTGCGGGGTACGGATTTGTGCGCGATACTGGGAAATCTTTTAGACAATGCTTTTGAAGCAGCCAAACAGGTGCGGGAAGAGGAGCGGTTTGTCCGGTTAACGATCCGGCGCATCAATCAAATGCTGGTTATCAAGGTAGAAAACAGTATGGCGGTTTTGCCGCGTACAAAAGACGGAGAACTGGAAACAATAAAAGAAGAAACAGGGCTGCATGGATGGGGGCTTAAAAGTGCGCAAACGGCTGCTGAAAAGTATGACGGGATGGTACAGACTTCTTATACGGGCCATACGTTTTGGGCAGTAGCCACTTTATCTTATCAGGGAGTACCTGTTTTAGAACAGGAATAAGACCGCAGGGCGAAGCAAAGCTTTGCGGTTTTTTTCGTGGTCAAAAAACTGCTGATCGCGGACATTTGCGCATGAGTCTCTTTTTTCCGCTATGATATAGATACAGAACAATACAAGGAGGAAATAACAATGCGTCATGTATATATTCGTGGAATTATGAGTTTAATTTGGTTGGCAGCGTCAGTAATCAGCGGTTTGTCCGGCAAAACAGAAATGACAGTCCTTTATGTGGTCTTAGGCGCGGCGTTTCTGTACGCCGCTTATACAGAATGGAAAAAAGAAAAAGACAGGAAAGGGGATCGGTAAAATGGTAAATTCCTTATTGACAATCAAACATCTGGATGCATGGTATCACAAGGAAAAAATGGTGTTATCTGATTTATCGGCCGAACTGTCGGAACGGGAAGTGGTTGGATTGATAGGGATGAATGGAGCCGGAAAGACTACTTTTTTAAAATTGTTGTCCGGGCTGTCTTCTTCGTATCGGTCTGAGCGTATTTGTTTTCATGGCCGGCCGGTAAACCTGCGGGGAAGGGATTTTAAAACCAGCCGTTATACGGTATTTGCAGAGGATCATTCTTTTGGATATTTTACATTCCGGGAATATCTGTCATATGTTTTTTCGGCTTATAAAAAGAAACTGCCGGATGTATCCGAACTGCTACATGGCTTCCGCTTTGAGGAATATGTGGATACCCTGTTAAAAGACTTATCAACCGGCAATCAGAAAAAGGCTTTTTTGATTACTGCGTTTGCATTGAAAACAGAGCTGCTTTTATTGGATGAACCGGTCAATGGGCTGGATTTTGAAAGTACGGAATTTTTATATGAGCAGATTGGCAGGTACAGGGAGTATGGGACTGTTTTGTTTTCTTCCCATATTTTAGAAAGTATTACGTTGACTTCTGACCGGGTACTCGTTTTGGAAAATGGAAATATCCGGCAGACCTTTCAGCGCGGACAGATCAATGCCGCAAACATTCGGGAGGTGCTTTGCTGTGAAAACAATGTATAACGCATTTGCAAAAAAGCTGTTTGGAGCAAACTATGAAAGGCTCATCCGGACTTTTTTCATCGAACTGATTGTATTTTCTGGCCTGCGTCTTTCTGATTTTAGGATTCCGATTGCGCCGTCGGTCTGTAATCTGATGGTTAGTACCTTTACCGCGGGGGTGATGTGGCAGGCGTTAACTTCAGAGGGACTTGGCATTTATTTGCAGCATATGCTGATGCTTCCGTTCCACCGTCTGCAGTTTGTCTTTTCCTATATAACCACTTTGGGGGTTTATGCTATTGTTACAAAGACGGGGGTGCTTTTGTCTATTTTATTGGCGTGTTCTGACTGGAAGCCAGCGGAGATTTTCGTGAGTGTCCTATGTGTGGAAAACGCGGTTTTTATGACTGCTGCCGGTTATCCGCTTAGAAAATATGGGTATGTTTTTGTCCTTTGGGCGGCCGCGGTTTTGACAGCTATATTGTTTTTGGAGAATCAGCCGTGGTTGATCCTGTTTTTACTGGTCAATAGCATATTTGCGGTACTTTTGCTGCAGCGTGTGGATGCCTATGCTTTTTATGTACAAAAAGAGGGGGTTCGGGTACAAAAAAGTTATGTCCATAGTTCTGTCTGGCGGTATTTTTTCCGTTATTTGAAATGCCACAAAAATTATCTGGTCAATACGGTTGTGATGTGGGGTGTAGCTTGTGTATTGCCGCGGTTTTCCATTGGCCCGATCAGCTTTGTGATTTTGTGTTTGAATACGCCGCTTTGTATTTTGCTGTCATGTGACACGGCTTTAGAGCAGGCCGTTCGGTTTCTGCCTGGCCAGAAAGGGGCATTTTGCATACCTTACTGCCTGTTTATTTTTCTCTGCAATCTGGCGGCGAATGTGATATACCTTTGCAGTATGCAGATCCAAAACGGTGGTGTTACCGTTTGGATCATAGCTGCAGGCATTTATTTCGCATTGCAGAGCGCAATTTGTTCTGTATTGCTCGAATGGTTTGCTCCGATTTGCGGCTGGAAGATTGAAAGTGACTTGTGGCACCATCCGCGAAAATACGTTGTTCCGGCGTTATTGCTTCTGCTGGCCGCAGGAATAGGCGAATGGCCGGGGCTTATATTGGTTCTGTATATTTTGCTGGCTGTTGAAGCTGCCGTAGTCGTAAAAGCTGCAAAAGCAGCCGGATAAGCGAAGCGTTTTGGAATAAATTTCAAAAAGGGGCTGTTGACAGCCCCTTTTGCTGGTTTTGTGAATCTTTATTTTAGCTTCTTGCAGAAATCCGCCAATGTTTCAGAAATTTTAATCTGCTGCGGACAGACAGCTTCACAGCTTCTGCATCCAATGCACGCGGACGGCTGTTTGTCTTTTGGAATCGATGAAAGCGCCATTGGTGCGATAAATCCGCCGCCGGTAAAATTATGTTCGTTATATAACTCTAAGAGAGATGGAATATTCAGTCCTTTTGGGCAGTGCGATGTACAGTAGCTACAGGCGGTACATGGAACCGTATTGGTTTTCAGCATTTGGTCCGCAATGCCTAACAGGGTATCGGTTTCCTGCTGGTTTAGTTTCTGGTCAGATGCAAATGTCTGAATATTTTTTTGTACTTGTTCAAAATCCGACATACCGGATAAAATCATCGTTACGCTGTCAATGCCCTGCAGGAAACGAAACGCCCATGCCGCTGTTTCTTCCAGCGGGCGCAGCGCTTTTAGTTTGGCTGTCTCCGCGTCCGAAAGCGAAGCCAGTTTTCCGCCGCGCAGCGGTTCCATTACCCATACCGGAATCTTGTATTCGTTTAACAGCGCTACTTTCTCTTTTGCGTTCTGGAACGTCCAGTCCATCCAGTTTAATTGAATTTGGCAAAATTCCATATCTTTTCCGTAAGCATCTAAAAATCGTTTCATTGTCTCATAGTTCGCATGTGCGGAAAAACCAAGATGACGAATGCGTCCGTTCTGTTTTTGCCGCATCAGATAATCGTAAATGCCGTATTTCGGATCCAGATAGGCGTCGATATTCATTTCACAGACATTGTGGAAAAGGTAAAAATCAAAATAGGTGACGCCGCATTTTTCAAGCTGTTTTTCAAAGATTTCTTCTGCCTTGTCCATATTTGCAAGGTCGTATCCGGGAAATTTGGTAGCGAGATAATAATTGCCGCGCGGATATTTCCCGAGAATACGGCCTATGACTGTTTCGGAAGCGCCGTCATGGTAGCCCCATGCCGTATCGTAATAATTGACGCCTTGTTCCATTGCGTAAGAAATCATTTCTTCGGTCAATGTTTCATTGATATCGGTCAGCTTTTCGCTGTTCTGCGGCAGACGCATACAGCCGAAACCAAGCGCTGACAATTTTAAATCCTGAAAATCTTTATAAATCATAGTAGGTCTCCTTTTGTTTTCATAGGGTAAAATGGAAGTGCCGGATCTATAAACCGTCTTGAAGAAAGTTCAGTTTTGTATTGAATGCTTGCAATACTATGTGTTAAAATTTGCTTATATAGAGTTTAGCAGGTTTCTGTTATAAAAGCAAATATTTATTGAAAAAGATTCCATGCTGTTTTCGTATCAGGCAGTAAGAAAGGTTTCTATGGAACTGTATGCGAGGTTTATCCGATACGTCTGTATTTGGCTCTTTCCATACAGTGCCTAACAAGTTATGAAAAATTAGAGTAAATAATTTCACAGATTATTCACGTAAAAAACAAAACCTGTTCACTTTTGTATTTTATAGTAGGTACAGGTCGGTGAGGCAGGTGCCTGATTAGCACGATATGGAAAGCAGGCATGCTGTCAGGGCAGGAACCGTACCATAAAATGTTTTTTTTCATAACTTCTCCTTTTAAATATGCAGAACAGCAGACAATGGCAGGGTCTGATGTTCTGCAATTTTTATAACAGGAATATAATCAGGTGCGCAGGGGAGGAACGGATGAATTTAAGAGAATTTACAGAAGTGGTAGACCGGCAGTCTGAGAAGCTGGAAAGAGGGGATCTGCTGTGTCTTATCCGCAGTATCGCACGCAAAATTCCGGAAAACCAGCGGCAGGAATTTTTGGAGATATTGGATGAAGTGCAAAAAAGACAGCCGCATGGGGAAGAGCAGCAGGCGGGATTTTATGCGGTGCATGGTGCGGACCGACAGGAAATTCGCACAGAATCGGACAGGCTGCGTTTATTATTTGGACAGATCAGAAATGGTGAGTTATACCTCAAAGCACAGGGATATGAGGATTATTCGAGAAGTTATTGGGATTCAGACTGGCTGTGGGAATATCAGGATCATGGGATCGGGCGGATTTATGAAGAGAGCGCAAGATTGATGCAGCGCTGTGTGAATACAGGATGTTATCATGAGGCGGTACAGATCTTTCAGCAAATGATGGATACGGAAGTATTAGTTGTAAATGATTGGGATGATTTTCATATCGGGCTGGAAAAACTGGTAAAGGAAAAACTGGCGTCCATTGACCTGGACAGCCTGGCGCTGTATGTGTTATATGCACAATATCAAGTATTGCAGGAGGATGCGCGGGCCGCTACGATCTACAGTTATTATCAAATTCCTTTTTTCAGGAAAATCAGGCTTGAAGATATGCTGAGCATTGGGAGGGAAGAGCTAAAAGGATTATCCAGGTTTTGGGATGACTGGATTACCCTGTTATCCAAAGAAGAAGGCGATGTGCCGGCAAGGCTGCTGATGGAAGCTGTTCGGTACCAGAAGGGAAACAGCGGATTATTGGAAGCGGCAAGGCTTGCTTATGCGAAACATCCTTCTTTGTATTTGGAGGCACTGAAAAGTCTGGATGTTTTACACAATTATCAAGAGCAGATCGAAATCGGAACTGAAGCCTTGGCAAACATTGACCATAAATATGTATACCGCAGTTTGATTGCCATTCAAACGGCAGAGGCTGCCATTCGCGCAAAAGACGAGATCCAGGCTGAAAAATGCCTGGCAGAAGCATTTCGGTCCCATACAACGCCTTTGAATTATCTGCGGTTTATCAATGAATGCAGCAGTCCTGCCGCTTATCATAAAATTTTGGAAAAAGCGATCGAAGATGTGCAGCATGGGGTTTATACCGCGGTACATGAAAAAGAACTGGAGCAAAATATGGTTTCCGAAAATACGTATACGGCTTTAAAATTTCTGCATGGAGATTTTGCGTATACAATGGATGCCTGCCGGAAAGTGAAAGGTGCGCTCGGATGGACCGGAACGTTTATAAAATCCGGCATTGCGCTGTTCCTGCTGCTGCTAAATAAAGACGACGATTGGAAGCAGGGATGCCAGGAATTGGCGGACCAACTGGTAGAAGACATTGGATTTACGGCGGACGAATATTTGCGGGGGACAAAGGCGGGAGACTGTTATGGGACAACACCGGCAAGGAACCGGGAAGTTTTTTATCAATGTTTTATCCAATGGAAAAAACATTACAGCCTGGATGAATGCCAGCAGCGGGAATACATGTCTTGGATCGAAACGATGATTGATAAAAGAGTCAACGCGATCGTGTCGGGACAATACCGCAACCACTATCGGATTGCCGCGGCACTCGTGGCGGCATGTGGCGAAGTAGCGGAATCTATGGGGGAAGCGGCAGGAAAACAAAAAAGGATGATGAAATACCGCTCAAAATATCCGCGCCATTCTTCTTTCTATGGCAGTTTAAAAGGATTTGGCATGCGGGATATGGGAAAAAGGGGAAAAAATATTATATGAATCCATCTATGCTGCATAGGTTTTGGATCCGCAGCATAGATATAAACGAAAGAATACAGGAAGCCGTTTTGCGCTATGAAATTGCTTTTATTTTTATCGGATGCGATGATTCCCCTTATTATTTTTTATGTGATTGGAACAGGACTGCTGCAAAAACAAAATATTTATGAAGAATTTATCCATGGGGCGAAAGACGGTTTTCAAACGGTAATTAAAATAATGCCGACGCTGGTTGGATTAATGGTAGCAATCGGCATTTTACGAGCATCCGGCCTGCTTGCGGCAGTTTCTTCTTTGTTTGAGAAACTGGCCGGACAGTTTGTTCCGGGAGAAATCATTCCGGTATTTGTCGTGCGCCTGTTTTCCAATTCGGCGGCGACGGGCCTTGTACTGGACATTTTTAAAGAGTATGGAACGGATTCGCTGCTTGGCGTGATTTCCTCGATTATGATGAGTTCTACAGAAACGGTGTTTTACACAATGTCTGTTTACTATATGGCGGTGAAAGTAAAAAAGACCCGCTGGACGCTGCCGGGGGCATTACTGGCAGCGGCGGCGGGAGCGGCGGCCAGCATTTTTTTGGCGCAGTGGATGGCATAATACAGAGTGTTGCGGCACAAATGGGAAAAGGAGACTAGAATGGAAAAACAAACAGAACAGATGAATCAATTAGAACAATTACAAAAAATGATTTCCGAGTCCGACAAAATCGTGTTTTTCGGCGGGGCTGGCGTTTCTACCGAAAGCGGGATTCCGGATTTTCGAAGCGTGGATGGTTTGTATAACCAAACTTACGATTTCCCGCCGGAAACGATTTTAAGCCATTCTTTTTATTTAAGCAATACAAAGGAATTTTATCGTTTTTATCATGACAAGATGCTGTGCCTGGATGCTAAGCCGAATGAGGCGCATTTAAAACTGGCGGAACTGGAACGGGCAGGCAAACTGAAAGCTGTCATTACGCAAAACATAGATGGGCTGCATCAGCTTGCGGGAAGCACCGAGGTTTTGGAGCTGCATGGAAGCGTCCACCGGAATTACTGCAGAAAATGCGGTAAGAAATTTGACGCGCAGTATATGAAAGATCATACAGGGATCCCGCTTTGCGATGCGTGCGGCGGTGATATTAAGCCGGATGTTGTCTTGTATGAAGAAGGGCTCGATACCCGTACAATGCAAAAATCCGTACAATATATTTCCAATGCGGATGTATTAATCATTGGCGGAACGTCGTTGGCTGTTTATCCGGCGGCGGGGTTGATAGATTACTACAGGGGCCGAAAACTGGTTTTAATCAATAAATCCCAGACGCCGATGGACAGGCGCGCGGACTTATTAATCCAGGGAAGTATCGGGGAAGTATTTGGGCAGATCCAGGTGTAGAAAGGAATTTTTTATGGATATATACCCAGGTGATATACTGAAATTAAAGAAAAAACATCCATGCGGCAGTTTCGAATGGGAAGTGCTGCGCGTGGGCGCGGATTTTCGTCTGAAATGCACCGGATGCGGTCATCAGATTATGCTTGCAAGGAAAATGGTAGAAAAAAATGTAAAAAATATTAAAAAACCGCTTGCAAAGAATGAATAAAGATGGTAACATAAGTATTCGTGATATGATAAATTCCTTGCTTTTTCCATGAAGGAAAGGGCCAGAGACCAAAAGGAGGTACAATTCGCATGAACAAATATGAATTAGCGCTCGTTGTGAATGCTAAAATCGAAGATGATGCGAGAGCAGCAGTAGTTGAAAAGGCAAAAGAGTATATTACCCGTGCCGAAGGTCAGATTACTGAGGTAGAAGAATGGGGAAAGAAAAAATTAGCTTATGAGATCCAGAAAATGGGGGAAGGCTTTTTCTATTTTATCCAGTTTGACGCGCCGGCAACTGCTCCGAGTCAGATCGAACAAAATGTTCGGATTATGGACAACGTTCTTCGATATTTATGCGTTAGAAAAGACGAGGCATAGTCGATAAAGGAGATCGAAGTATGAATAAAGTAATACTTATGGGGCGATTAACCAGAGATCCGGAAATCCGATACTCTCAGGGAGAACAGGCAACGGCGGTTGCAAAATATACATTGGCGGTAGACAGGCGTTTTGTAAGAAATAACGGCGGGGAAAACCAGCAGACGGCCGATTTTATCAGTTGTGTGGCATTTGGCCGTGCAGCGGAATTCGCGGAGCGGTTTTTACGCAAAGGGATCAAAATCGCGGTTACCGGTAGAATCCAGACAGGAAGCTATGTAAGGCAGGATGGACAGAAAGTATATACAACGGACGTCGTTGTCGAAGACCACGAGTTTGCGGAAAGTAAGAACGCAAGTGCAGAATATACAGGCAATATGGGCAATGCAGGCAATATGAGCCATATGGGCAATACAGGCGGTATGGGCAGCGGGTATGTTCCGGCAGACCGTCCGATGCCAAGTGCGGCAGACGACGGGTTTATGAATATACCGGATGGCATTGACGAAGAATTGCCGTTTAATTAACCAGATACCGGCTGTATAGGCCGGATGATAGCAGGAGGTAATAATTATGGCTTTCAACAGAAATGACAGAAGCGATAATCCGCGCAGAAGAACTATGCACAGAAGAAAAAAAGTGTGCGTCTTCTGCGGCAAGGATAACGTGATTGATTATAAAGACGTCAATAAATTAAAAAGATATATTTCTGAAAGAGGAAAGATCCTTCCAAGAAGGATTACAGGAAATTGTGCGAAGCACCAAAGAGCGCTTACATCAGCGATCAAAAGGGCTCGCCATGTAGCATTAATGCCATACGTACAGGATTAATACGAACCACCACATGGATGAAACTGTGTGGTGGTTTTATTATCATTATGCGTACGGTAAAAACAGACATTCGGGAGGAAGCCTATGGATCCTTTTCAACTGGTAGCGATTTTAAAAGGTCATAAAAGCTATATCCAGACCCATAATTACCCGGATCCGGACGCGGTAGCAAGCGCATTTGGGCTGCAAAGCTTCTTAAAGCAGCATGGCGTAGACGCACAGATCTGCTATGACGGGACAGTGCGGACTTTAAGTACAAAAAAGATGTTTCAGGTTTTTGGAATTGATGTGCTTGCTTCGGATAAAATAGCCGAAATGACGCCAAAAGATTATATTGTTACTGTAGATTCCCAAAAATACAATGCGAATATTACGGATTTTATCGGGGATGAAGTAGCATGCATTGACCATCATCCGACTTACATTGCCTGTGATTATCAATATAAAGATGTACGGCAGGCGGGTGCCTGTGCCACATTGATTGCCGAATATTTCTATCGGACAGGTACGACGATGACAAAGACAGTAGCAGCCGCGCTCGCGTACGGGATTAAAATGGATACGAATGATTTTATCCGCGGTACTACTGATTTGGATATAGATATGTTTTCTTATGTATATAAACTGGCCGACGTGGAAAAGATAGGGACAATGTACAAAGATGTAATGGAACTGAGTGACCTGCAGGCATACGGAGCCGCGATCGACAATATCAGGATTCGGGATGGAGTCGGATTTGCTTGTATACCGCTGGATTGTCCGGACGCTTTAATCGCGATTATTTCCGATTTTATATTGTCTTTAAACGTGGTAGACCTTGCCATCGTCTATGCCGTGCGCAAAGACGGGGTAAAGTTTTCCGTGCGCAGCGAGATTCGCGCGATTGACGCGGGAAGTCTCGTACACAGCGTATTGGAGGAATATGGAAACGGAGGAGGCCATCAGGCTATGGCCGGCGGCTTTATTCCAGCGGAAAACCTGCAAAAAATACCCGCGGGGCTTTGCGTAATCGAAGAAAAGTTTATGCAGCAGGCCGAGCAAATGAAAAGAGGGATCTTATGAAAAAAATAGCAAAAAAAATAGGATTGGCGTGTTTGGTTCTGGCGCTGATCGGCATCTATTATTATGTTGCATTACCCGCCGTTAATATACATTCAACGGGATTTTGGGCAGCGCTAGAGGTTATCATTTTATTTCTTACAGCAATCAGCGCTCTGGTACAGCTACGCAGACGGGCAGTTAGTAATGTTGTGCCGATCGATAAAAAAGAGCGGCTGCTCAAACAGTTAAAATCCGTTAAAATCGGCGCAGGCTTATTTTTGATTACGCTTGCGGTTTACTGTATCGGAAGTATTTTATCTTCTCCGATTGTGAATGCGGATCAATACCAGAAACTTATGCAGGTCGAAGAAAGCGATTTTACACAGGATATCAAGCAGACCAACTACAATACCATACCGCTGCTGGATAAAAGTTCAGCGGAACTGCTCGGCAACCGCAAGATGGGCAGCATGGTAGACATGGTATCCCAGTTTGAAGTCGGTTCCGATTATACGCAGATTAACTATCAGGATATGCCGGTGCGTGTTACGCCGTTAGTATACGCAAGCGAGATCAAATGGCTGACAAACCAAAAAAAAGGCATTCCGGCATATATCCGGATTGATATGGCCACGCAGAATACCGAATGTGTCAAGCTGGACCAGCCGATCAAATATTCCAAATCCGAATACTTTAACCGCAACATCTACCGTCACCTGCGTTTTCATTATCCGACCTATATATTTGACGACCAGATCTTTTTTGAAATCAACGATGAGGGAACGCCTTACTGGGTATGCCCGGTAAAAAAATTCAATATCGGCCTGTTTGGAGGCCAGACAGTGGGAAACGTCGTATTGTGCAACGCCATAACCGGAGAATGTACAGACTATGCGGTGCAGGATGTCCCAAACTGGATCGACAAAGTATACTCTGCGGAGCTGCTGACCGAACTTTATAATTATTACGGCATCTACAAGCATGGATTTTTTAACAGTATCCTAGGGCAGAAAGACTGTCTGAAAGCGACAAACGGTTTTAATTATATTGCCCTGGATGACGATGTATGGGTCTATACAGGCGTGACGTCTGTAAGCGGGGACCAGTCCAACGTCGGCTTTGTCCTGATGAACCAGCGTACAATGGAAACAAAATACTATAAAGTGGAAGGGGCCATCGAAGACTCCGCCATGTCGTCCGCGGAGGGACAGGTACAAAATCTCGGCTATCAGGCGACATTCCCATTATTATTAAATATCTCCGACGAGCCGACCTATTTTATGGCGCTCAAAGACGGCGCGGGCCTCGTAAAAAAATACGCGATGGTGAATGTACAAAAATACCAATGGGTAGCAATCGGCGATACCGTAAAAGAATGTGAAAAATCCTATACGCGGCTACTTGCGACAAACGGGATCTCAGAAAGCACCAACAGTGATGTATTTGAATCCGTCACCGGCAAAATCAAAGCTGCGGCCCCTGTCGTAATCGAAGGAAATACACATTATTATATAGCGCTGGAAAACAAAGAGGGTGTATTCGACGTCAATATGTCAGACCGCAGTCTCATCCAGATTATTCAATACCAACCGGGGGATACCATAACATTTTCCTATTCCAAAGAAGAAGATGGACTGCATACGGTAATGGAGATCCAATAAAACGGTTTTATCCTTTTTTCAGACCGCAGCCTCTTTCGGAAAATACTTCCGATACGTAAATAAAAACAGCACAAAAGACAACGCGGTCGTCAAATAATCCGTAATCGGCTGCGCGGCAGCTAACATCGCTGCGGTATGAAAAATATTCTGGAACAAAAACAATACCGGCAAATAAATCAACCCCTGGCGGCTAATGGACAAAATCAGCGCCGGCAAAGCCGCCCCGGTTGACTGGATTGCGTTGACAAATACAAACATCAGGCCAAGTACCGGGCCGGAATAAATATAAATACGGGCAAATGACATTCCATAAGAAAATGCGTCCGCATCTTCCAAAAATGCATGGACCAGAGGATCCGCTCCAAAATAGCAGACGACAGTCATCACGGCGCTCATTCCAAATGCAAGCGCCAGCGAAAACTTCAAAACAGCCAGAAAACGCGCCCGCTGTCCGGCACCAAAGCAATAGCCTAAAATTGGCTGGATTCCGGTTCCAAGTCCAATTAACAGCATAACAACAATCATATTTACTTTCATCGCCACACCCAGTCCGGCTACCGCCATATCGCCGTAGCTGGACATAATGTTGTTTACTACAATATTGGAAAGGCTCATCAGTATGCTGTTGAGCGATGCCGGGATGCCAATCGCAAAGACCCCTGCGGCAATACCGTCTGCGGCATGGAAATATTTCGGGTGGATAGAGAGCATGGCTTTTTTAGAAAGCAGATGGCGGATATAAAAAACAGCCGCAAATACATTTCCAAGAACGGTCGCAATGGCAGCGCCCGCTACATTCCATCCAAAACCAAGAATCATAACCGGATCCAGAATAATATTGATTAGGTTTCCGATAATCATCCCCATCATCGCAACCTGCGCGTTTCCTTCCGCGCGGATAATATTGCTGAAGCTGTTGCTGAGGATCAGAAATGGAATGGCTGTGGATACAATACGCAAATACTCGGAAGCGTAGCCAACCGTATCCGCGCTGGCGCCGATTGCCATGCTGACCGGAGCAGCCGCAAAAAAGATCACGACCATTGCGATGATTCCAATGCAAAGCCCGCTCCAAAAACAAAACGAAGAAGCGTTTTTCGCTTTTTCTTCATGCCCTTCTCCGAGTGTCCTGGAAATCAGGGAAGTACCGCCGATTCCAAACAGCATTCCGACAGCCATAAAGAGTAAAAAAGCCGGGGTCGCTACCGAAACGGCGGCTACCATATAGGCGTCTTTGGTTTGTCCGATAAAAAACGTATCAGCCAGATTATAGATCAATACCATAATCATACTGACAATCGATGGAATGACATTGCTGATCACGGCTTTGGGAACAGGTGCGTCCCGAAAAATTTCTGTAGTTTTGTCTTTCATACTGTAAATCTCTCCTTTTTGTCTTAAAATGTTTGAAATGCATCGGACTCCAGATTTTTATGGATCTGTTTGAGCATCTTTTTTAGGATTTTAAGATCGTTGTCTGAAAGTCCGGCAAACATGATTTCATTTAATAAGGGTTTTCTTTTTACAAATTCCTCCAAGGTCTGCCTGCCATTGTCTGTCAGAGTAATTACTTTGGCCCTGGCATCGGCAGAAGCGCTTTTTAGAATTAATTCCTTTTTTTCTAAAATTTTCAGCACATGGATGACGCTTGTATGCTTTACGCCGAAATGGGTGGAAATATCGGTCAGGGTGGTCTGTTTTCCGGTATTCTGGGACAGATACAACATCAGGTCAAACTGCGTGCAGGTCAGTTCATGCTTTTGCAGCGCTCGGGTGAAGCCGGTATCAAGCTGGTTGTGTATTTTCTTAAAATAACATCTGAGTTCATCCATATGGAGTGCTCCTTTCAAATATGTAGCATGCTACATAATATAGGAAAATTTAGTAAATGTCAACCAAAAATTTTATAAAATTGATTCAAAGATAATCCTTTTCATAATTCCGCAATCATGCTATAATAAATACTATCTTTTTGGAAAGGTGAAATCGGCAGAAAATGAAAAACAACATAGTCATGAAAGGACGCCTTAGAAATTATATGCTTGGCCCGATTCTGCTTACCATCCTGCTGGTATTGCTCAATATTCCAATGTATGTTTACCAGATGGAATCCGGATTGGCGGTATCTGCTTTTATACTGGTTTACTTTATAATTGTAACTGTAAACTATCATAAAAATAAGCCGATATTTCTGAATGAACTGGTTAATTTTGCGACACAGTACGGTACGGTGCAGAAAAAACTTTTAAATGAATTTGATATTGCGTATGCTCTGATAGACTATACCGGCAAAATACTGTGGATCAACGAGCGTTTCGCGGAGCTGACCGGAAAAAGCAAAGATTACCACAAATCCATTACATCTGTATTTTCTTCGATTACAAGAGAGATTATACAGAAAAACAAAATGGAATCCCAGCTTCATATTACCTGGGGGGAGCATGAATTTCGCGCAAGGCTTAAAAGACTGGAATTTTCCAGTATTACACCGGATAATCAAATGATATCGGTGGAGGGCAGTGAAGAGTATCTGACGGCGCTGTATCTGTATGATGAAACACAGCTAAACCGTTATATACGGGAAAATGACGACCAGAAAATGGTTGCCGCGCTTGTTTATATTGATAATTTCGAAGAAGCAATGAACAGCATTGAAGATGTCAAGCAGTCGCTTTTAATCGCATTGATCGACCGGAAAGTGAACAAATATTTTTCCGGAATGGACGGTTTGGTACGTAAAGTAGAAAAAGATAAGTATTTTGTCGTATTTCGGAATATGTACCTGCCGAAAATGGAAGAAGACAGGTTCAGTATTCTGGAAGAAGTAAAAACGGTAAAAGTCGGAAACGAAATGGCGGTTACCCTGAGTATCGGGATTGGGAATACGGGCGATACGTATAATCAAAATTATGAGTATGCGCGCATGGCAATCGGGCTGGCGCTGGGCCGCGGCGGAGACCAGGTTGTAATCAAAGAGGGAGAACAGATTACCTATTATGGCGGCAGTTCCAAACAGGTAGACAAAAATACACGGGTAAAAGCACGCGTCAAAGCGCATGCGCTGCGTGAAATAATCGAAAGCCGCAGCCATGTCATAGTCATGGGGCATCATATTGCGGATGTCGATTCCTTTGGAGCGGCCATCGGTGTCTACTGTGCGGGCCGTGTGCTTGATAAAAAGGTGCAGATCGTCCTGAATGAGGTGACGACGTCCCTGCGCCCGATCAAAGAGTGTTTTTCCGTTGAAAACGGCTATATGTCCGATATGTTTATAAAAAGCGAAGACGCGGTAGAACTGACCAACAACAATACGCTGGTTATGGTTGTGGATACAAACCGGCCAAGCTATACGGATTGCCCTGAAATTTTGAAAAAAACAAAATCCATTGTGGTATTCGACCATCACAGGCAAAACAGTGACGTTGTGGAAAACCCGATTCTTTCTTATATAGAACCGTATGCTTCCTCAACCTGTGAAATGATCGCGGAAATTCTGCAGTATTTTACAGAAAATATAAGGCTCGCTACTTGTGAGGCCGATGCGATTTATGCGGGTATACTTATAGATACGAATAACTTTATGCAAAAAACGGGGGTGCGTACTTTTGAAGCCGCGGCATATTTAAGACGCTGCGGGGCGGAAGTGACAAGGGTGCGGAAAATGCTGCGCAACGATATGTCTGATTATAAAGCAAGGGCAGAGGTCATGCGCCATGCGGAAGTATACCATGGAGCGTTTGCGATATCGGTTTGTCCGGCAGATGTAGTGGAAAGCCCTACGGTCGTATGCGCGCAGTCGGCGAATGAATTATTGAATATTATCGGGATCAAAGCTTCCTTTGTACTAACGGAATATCAGAACAAGATTTTTATCAGTTCCCGTTCCATTGATGAAATTAATGTGCAGCTTATCATGGAACGCTTGGGCGGCGGCGGACACGCGAATATTGCCGGCGCGCAGCTTCCAAACTGCAGTGTAGAAGAAGCCAAACGAAAAATACGTCAGATTTTGGACGAAATGATAGAAAAAGGAGAAATAGAAAAATGAAAGTCATATTATTAGAAGATGTGAAATCTGTCGGCAAAAAGGATGAGATCGTACAGGTAAGCGATTCGTACGGACGCAATATGCTGATTAAGAAAAATCTTGGTGTAGAAGCGACAAAGCAGGCGCTCAACGATTTGAAGCTGCGTAACCGCCACGCACAAAAAATGGCGGCAGAGGATCTTGCGGCAGCGAAACAATTGGCGGAGGATTTAAAAGGAAAGCAGGTGGAAGTAAAGATCAAGGCGGGCGAAGGCGGACGGACGTTCGGATCTGTTTCTACAAAAGAGATTTCTACAGAAGCAAAGAAACAGCTTGCGTTGGATTTGGACAAGAAAAAAATGCAGTTGGAGGAACCGATCCGCGCGCTTGGATTTTATGATATTCCGATTAAGCTGCATCCGCAGGTAACAGGTACTTTAAAAGTGCATGTAGTAGAAGATTAGGATGAAGCGCGATGGATGAAGCACTGATTAAAAGGACAATGCCAAACAGTATCGAAGCGGAACAGTCTGTCATCGGTTCTATGATGATGGACCGTGCCGCGATTGTGGCTGCCAGTGAAACGCTTTTGGCGGAAGATTTCTATCATTCCCAGTATGGGGTACTGTTTGATTCCATGGTTGAATTATTTAATGAAAACGAACCGGTTGATTTTGTAACGCTGCAGAATAAACTGAAAGAAAAAGATGTACCGCCTGAAATCAGCAGCCTTGGATATATCAGCGACCTTGTAGCGGCAGTGCCTACGTCTGCAAACGTGCGTTATTACGCGAATATAGTAAAAGAAAAAGCAATGCTGCGCAGGCTGATCAAAGTAACCGAAAGCATTCAAAACGAGTGCTACGCGGGAACAGAGGATGTGGAAACGATTTTTGCGAACACGGAAAAAAATATATTCCAGCTTCTGCAAAGCCAGGACAGCGGAGAATTTATGCCGATCAAGCAGATTGTCATGAATGCGTTAAACCGGATTGAAAAGGCATCCAGGATTGAGGGAAATGTAACCGGGATTGCGACCGGATTTATAGACTTGGATTACCGGATGTCCGGCCTGCAGCTTTCCGACCTGATTCTTATTGCGGCGCGTCCTTCTATGGGCAAAACGGCATTTGTGTTAAATATTGCGCAGTATACCGCTTTTCATGATAACCTGCCTACGGTGATTTTTAGTCTGGAGATGTCAAAAGAGCAGTTGGTAAACCGTCTGTTTTCTTTGGAATCCAGGGTAGATGCCCAGGATCTGCGCAATGGAAGCCTGTCTGATACCGACTGGGAGAAGCTGATTGAAAGTGCGGGTGTCATTGGACGTTCCAATCTGATTATCGATGATACGCCAGGGATCTCGATAGGGGAGCTGCGTTCCAAATGCCGTAAATACAAGCTGGAACATGATATCAAGCTTGTCATTATCGATTATCTGCAGTTAATGTCCGGCAACGGCCGTACAGATTCCAGGCAGCAGGAAATCTCCGAAATTTCCCGAGCGCTCAAAGCATTGGCAAGGGAACTCCATGTCCCGGTCATTGCGTTATCCCAGTTGAGCCGCGCTGTAGAGCAAAGGCCCGACCATAGGCCGATGTTGTCCGACCTGCGTGAATCCGGGGCGATTGAGCAGGATGCGGATGTGGTTATGTTTATTTATCGTGACGATTATTATAACAAGGATTCCGATAAAAAAAATATTGCGGAGATCATCATAGCGAAACAGCGGAACGGCCCGATTGGTACGATCAATTTAGTATGGCTGCCGCAATATACGAAGTTTGCAAATATGCAAAAAGATTAGGAACGGCGGGAAAAGTTATCTGCACCGATCCTCAAAATATGCGTTTTTTGCGCATAGGGCGACAAAATAAGAACAGATCTGTTCCGTAAAACGGGAGGATCTGTTTTTTTATGTCAAAAATACCCGATGAAATAAAATTGTGCGTGGACAAGCGGTAAGCTATACTTTTAGGGAAGAAGTCATTATCGTTCAGCCTAATAAGAAGTCATAGTGCGTAAAATCCCGCTATGCGCTGGAAAAAGGAGGTATTGGAAGTGGAAAAAGTACGTTATATGATTTCGGATGCGGCAAATACTGTACAGGTCGAATCACATGTTCTCCGATATTGGGAAGAAGAACTGGAATTATCGGTTCCAAGGAACGAACTGGGCCACCGCTATTATACACAGGAAAATATCCAGGAATTTTTAAAGATTAAAGAACTAAAAGAACGGGGATACCAGTTGAAAGCAATCAGGCTGCTCCTGCAGGAAGAAAAAGAGCATAAGCAAGAAAACAAAAGCACGATGGAGCCGGCAATCCGGATTGAGAAAGTGGACGGCATGAAAATTGGTGAGGAGGGGTCAGAGCAGGAAATGTCCAGGAATGAAGTGATTCATGTTACGCAAAAAACGAGCCAGTTGACGGAAGATATACAGCGTGAGAAACGGATGGAACAGTTCCAGTCCATGATGACGGAAATTGTACGAAAGGCAATCGTGGAAAATAACGAGGGACTTGGACAGGAAGTCAGCGTGAAAGTCGGCGAACAGGTAATTAAAGAAATGAATTACCTGATCCGTACGCAGGAGGAATTGGAAGAGGAACGATTCCGCAAGCTGGATGAGGCGATCCGCAGTATGGGTAAGCATGGCAGACGCCGTGCGAAGAAAGAACGGTTAAGCAGAAAAGAGAAAAAGATGTTAAAAAACAAAAATGAAATGGCACCGGATCTGATGATTTGAATAGAACCGGAGACGTTCAGGCTAAACGAGGAAAATAAAAATACATAAAGAAAAAAACCGCCGGCAGCTTACCGACGGTTTTTTATTATGTTTTATTTGACTAGGCTGGGAAATTAACCTTCCTCGATAGCGCCTGTCGGGCAGGCACCTGCACATGTACCGCAGCTAACACAGGTATCCGCGTTGATTTCGTATTTTCCGTCACCTGCAGCGATTGCCCCTACTGGACATTCTCCTTCACATGTACCACAGTTTACACAAGCGTCTGTAATTACGTATGCCATAATTCAAATCCTCCTTATGATTGATATGATTTACGAACCTTGTCCGTTGCAATTATTCTAATACAAAACCACAATTATTACAAGTAAAAAAATCAAATAGAAACGGAAAGGACTGCATTATTTTTGATACATACCGTTCGTTTTGACCATTTCATCCCTTTCCATAATATATTTGACAATAAAAGCAGTATATAGTATATTTATTAGGAAATTTGGCAGAATAAAAACAATGGAAAGAGAAAAGGAGAACAACCATGGCACAGCAGGTTACCAAAAATACGATGATCGGGGAACTGCTCCAGATCAATGAGAACATCGCACCGCTTTTATTAAATATTGGAATGCATTGTTTGGGATGTCCGTCTTCCCAGATGGAAACCATTGAGGAAGCGGCAATGGTTCATGGAATTGCACCGGATGCACTGGTGACGCAGATTAATGAGTTTTTGGCGGCAAATTAGGAACAAGCCGGATACAAATCAATTTGTATCCGGCTTTGTACGTTAAATGGACGCGTATTGCTGCAGTGCCCTGCCGCGTATCATACAGTCGAAATGCTCGTCAAAATACGCTTCGATGGACTTCGTAAAGTTCAGTTGTGTAGAATATTCCGAAAGGATATTGCAGACTTTGTTAAATTCTTCCGGCGTATGGGAACTTTTGTGGACTACTAAATAAAAAAGATGTGTCTGCGAGTCGCAAAAAAGCGTATTATCCCCATGATAGTATCCATCCAGCACACCTGAGATCTTGCATATGGTGTCCAGGTTTTGAACCATAAATAACTTTGTCAAATCAACCGGTACGGACAGGTCCGGGGCATTTGGAACGGTTTCTTTGGACTCCCGTTTTACGGCCTGGTCGAGAGGGATAAAATCTTTCTGGACGCTTTTCTTCTTTTTTGTATTTTCCGTTGTTCCATTTGATTCTTTCTGGATTTTCTGGAACAGGTCCAGGATCTCGTTGGCGCTTGCGGATTCATATGGTTCGCTTTGATCCTGCGCATAACCGGCAAAGTCGTCTTCGTATCCGGCATCTGAAAACTTCGAAAAACGCGTATCAAGTTCTTCTGGATATTCCACTTTGGTAATCAGCAAAATAATTGTGTCTGATGATACCGGAATTGCTTCTATCATCAAAGGGATATCGTCCGCTTCAAATCCAAATTCATAGGATGCCTGCTGCATCATATCACGAAAAAGGTTTTTTGCATTTTCCGTACCGTATGCAAGTTCGCTGATTTTAAGATGGCGGTCAGCGAGGTCTTCTTTGGTAAGTGTACAGCGAATCTGAGTATCACTAACTTTTTCAATTTTCATTCAATCACTCCCTAAAATTGTGTTTATGGTATATTTTATTATTTTAGAATGGTAAATGTCAGTTTTAAGTAACCAAAGTATATAAAAAATAAATATGATAGTCAAGCACATATGGTACATATTTTTTAAAATTTTTATAAAATATTAAAAAAAAGTAAAAAAAGACTTGCCAAACGCATGATGTTTGTGGTATAACCATTGCAAGAGATGCTTACACCCCTAGTCAGAAAGGAGTATAGCATAAAACATTCGATTTTGTTCGGTAAATACCGGTTGGTTTCCAGTCTGGGACAGGGAAGCAGCAGTAAGGTATTTATTGTCGAACATGTAAAGCTGAAGGTCTTTCGAGCAGTAAAATGTATCGCAAAAGCCAATACTGCGCACCCTCAGTTTTTTCTGGAAGCAGATATTCTTAAAAATCTGAAACATCCCGGTATCCCCACTATTTACGATGTAGAAGAAGATGATGAGGCTTATTATATCATTGAGGAATATATCCAGGGACAATCTTTGGAAGCATACGTGCTTCATCAAGACTGTATTTCCATAGACCAGGTAATTGCGATTGTTCAGCAGATTTGTGAAGTGATGCAATATCTGCATAATCAAAAGCAGGGACCGATCCTTTATCAGGATTTAAAGCCCGCGCACATTATATTATGTGGAAAACGTGTGGTTTTAATCGACTTCGGCATTTCATCTTATACCAATGGCGGAAATACATTCCAAAATTTTGGAACAAAAGGCTACGCACCTCCGGAAAAATACCATGGGATTTCCTGTGACGTCAGGTCAGATATTTATGGCGTAGGGAAAATACTGGAATTTATGGGAACAAAGGTGCCGGACGATGCGTTCCGATTTCTGAAACCATTGATCTGGAAAGCGACGGCTTATGACAAGTCAGACCGTTATCCATCCATAGAAGCGTTAGCAGCGGAGCTGGATGGAATAAAGTGGAATGGTTATCAAAAAATTCAGCAGATAAATAACAGGCATCTCTTAAAAGAAATCGCGGTAGCAGGAGTGCAGGAGCGGGTAGGTACTACGCATCTTGCCATAGCCCTGACTTGTTTTATCCATCATCCGAAACATCCATGCATATACCAGGAATCCCATAGGTCCGATTGTATGCGGCTGCTGATCAAAGAAGACGGCGGGCGTATGAAAAACGGACTGGCTGTTTATCAAAATTTTCAGGGGATGCCTTATTACAGCGAGGAAGTGGCGGGATGGGACAAAGCGGAAGGCTTGTATGTACAAGATTATGGGGTTAATCTTCATGATTTGCTGGTACAGGAAGACAAGAGGCTGCTTATAGTCCTTGGAAGCAGGCCGTGGGAATGTGAGAAAGCGAGGAATCTATTGGAAAGGGTATGTTTTCGTGAAAATTTGGCCATTGTATGCAATTATGGAAATAAAGCACAGGCAAAATTTTTGGAAAAAACATATCATCGCCGCATTTACTGTTTTCCATTGGATGCAGATCCGTTTCGTTTGACAAGGGAAAAACGGAAATTTTTCAAGATGCTGCTGCGAAAAGAAAGGTGGTGAAAAAACAGAAAGAGTTTTCCTATTGTATTAAGAAAAATTTTCTTATGGTTTTAGATCAGTGACAAAAGGGTGTCTGTGTGGGGAAGAGATCCAAGTTCATCTTTGATGGAACTAAACCGTTACATGCCTAATACTTTTGCTGAAAATAAAAAGAATGTTTTGGGAAATGAATAAAAGATGGAACATGCGACAAGGAGAATACAAAAAAGAGATGCAGAAAATGGGGCATGAAATTTAGAAAATATATAGAAAATATATAGAAAACTTATTTCTGTAATATAAGAATTAAATAAAAATATAATTTTTCTACAGCAGAACAAGGATCACATTTAAAATATCTGAAAAAGAAATATTGTGAAAAAGAAACATCTGTAAAAGAAACTTTTGGGCATATCATATCACAATCATCTTACGGAATAGTATTTTTCATAGAATTTCTTATCAGGATACAGGGGGAGGGAATGAACAAAAAAGAATTATATTTAGAACTGGAACATATGCAGGGGCAAGGTATTACGATTTTTTTGGAAGGTGAGAAGAGTTCGCCGGAAACAGTTTCGGACCTGCTGTGTGTACAAGAAGATTTTTCCTATATGCGGGATTATATTTATGAAAAGGGGGTGTTAACCGAACTTCATTTTGATAAAGTAAAAAATAAATAATCATATGGGGATTACGCCCCAATGACGGCTATAACTTGAAAAGGAAACCTCAATGCCTTTCGAATTATACAACCATTGATTATGAATAAGAAAGGAACAGGCGGAAAAAAGGTATGGGGATACCGGTTTCTGCCTGTTTCTGCTTTTTTTTGCTTTTTTCTTTCGCAAGAGTTTGAGATTTATTTTTTTGTTTCTTGTAAAATGACTGGTAACAGGCTATAATAGGGTGAGATGAAAAAAGGGCATAAACAAACGCAGGAGGAAAAGCAATGAAGAAGAAGATAATGCCGGTTCTGATCGTGTTAATACTGATATTTGTGATACTGATTTTCTTGTTTGCCGGCAGAAAATTAAAACAATATCTGCCGAGCAAGGAGCAGCAGGATTTGAATCAATATTTTCAGGTTGCAGCAGATCATGAAATTGCAATTGAACTGAACCGGACACTGATTGAAGAAAAGGCATTGCTGAAAGAAAAGGAAATCTATCTGGATTATGATTTTGTGCATGACCAGTTAAATGACCGGTTTTATTGGGATACCAATGAAAACGTATTATTATATACCACTTCTGAAAATGTGATAAAGGCATCCGCGGACAGCAGTGATTATTATATCGGCAGAAAAAAGAAAAGCAAAGATTATACCATTGTTCTCGTAGACGCGGATCAAATTTATGTGGCGTTGGATTATGTGGCGGAGTATACGAATCTGACATTTGAGTCGTTTACGGATCCGGGCCGCGTATTGCTGCAGACGAAGTGGGGGGATATCACCAAGATTGCGGTAAAGAAAGATACGCAGCTTAGGATCGAGGACAACATAAAAAGCAATATACTTTGTGAACTGGAAAAAGGAGAAACGGTAATAAAACTCGAAGCAGCCGACGACTGGACAAAAGCGACGACAAAAGACGGCCTGGTCGGGTATGTTCGGAATAAACACCTTGGAGAAGAAACGCAGGAAACAGAAAAACATGAATTTCAGGAGGATACTTTTCAGCATCAGATCCGGGATTTTGCAATTAATATGGTTTGGCATCAGGTAACAAACGCGGAAGCGAACAATACGATTGCAAGCGTGCTGCAAAATACAAAAGGGATCAATGTGATTTCGCCGACTTGGTTTTACGTTAATGATAACGACGGCAATATTGCGAACCTAGCCAGTGCGGATTATGTAAAATACTGCCATGACAATGGCATAGAGGTTTGGGGCCTGGTCAGCAATTTGGAAAACAGCGAGGTCAATTCTACAGAGATATTGACACGGACTTCCAAACGGGAAAACTTGGAAAACCAGATTATCGCAGCCGCGATCCAATACGACCTGGACGGGATTAATGTAGATTTTGAAGCGCTGGAGACAGAGGTTGGGGAAGGATTTATACAGTTTATTCGGGAATTATCATTAAAATGTGACAGCAACGATATTGTATTATCAGTAGATAATTATGTTTCCTCGGACTATACGCGGTTTTATGACAGGCAGGAACAGGCCGTATTTGCGGATTACGTTGTCGTTATGGCATACGACGAACATTATTCCGGTTCCAAAGAAAGCGGTTCGGTTGCTTCGATTGGTTTTGTAACAAAAGGGGCGGATGATATTGTGGCGGAAGGAGTGCCCGCGGAGCAGGTAATCCTGGGCATGCCGTTTTTTACAAGGGTATGGGCGGAAACGCCAAAAGATGGAAACGGCGACGATGTGGAATCCGCGTCCGATGCTTATGTGCCGTATGAGCTGACCAGTGAAGCGGTCGGCATGCAGTCCGCACAGCGCCTGATCGAAGTAAACGGCGCGGAAAAGAGCTGGCTGAGCGACCAAGGACAGTTTTACACAGAATATATGAATGGAAATGTGACCTACAAAATCTGGATCGAAGATGTTGCGTCTATCGAAGAAAAACTCAAGGTAATGGATGCACATGGATTTGCGGGAGCTTCGTTTTGGAAGCTTGGACTGGAGGACAGCACGGTCTGGGATACGATTATTAAATATATTCATTAAGAATGCAGCGTAATGATTCTGATAGAATGAATCCGGTATTTTATCATATGTTATAGTAAGAAAACTCTGGAGGCAGAAATTTGAAGCAGAGATTGGAATTGATGATGTCAGTCATTGTTTTGATTTGTGCGTGCATAGTAGCCAAAACGAGCGCTGTATATGTGACGGGCCGGCAGGTAAAAGAGCAGAAAGATTGTATTATGATTGATGTCGGACATGGAGGTCTTGATTCCGGCAAGGTAGGTGTGAATGGAGAGCTGGAAAAAGATATTAATTTACAGATCGCGTTGAAATTAAAAAAGACGTTAGAGGAAAAGAATAAAACAGTCGTTATGACACGGGAAGATGATAAGGGCTTGTATGATGAAAATTCTTCTAATAAAAAGGTACAGGATCTGCAAAGAAGATGTGACCTGATTAATGAGACAAAACCACTTGTAACGATCAGTATTCACCAAAACAGTTATACGAGCCCGCAGATCAAAGGCGCGCAGGTGTTTTATTACACAACCTCGACCGAAAGCCAGGAGCTTGCGCAGGTGATTCAGGATACACTGATACAGGAAGTGGATCCTGAAAATCACAGGCAGGCAAAGGCAAATAATACCTATTATTTGTTAAAGAGAACGTCATCGCCGATTGTAATTGTAGAATGCGGGTTTTTAAGTAATCCGGATGAATGTGAAAAACTTTCGGATGAAAAATATCAACAGAAAATGGCGGATGCCATTTGTAAAGGCATTTTTTCGTATATGGAGGAACAATAGGCTGATAATGGAGACGATGAGGACGGAGATAGCAAAAATAAACGAATTTGATATAGATATGGAACGAATCCGTTATGCAGGACAAATTTTACGTAAAGGAGGGCTTGTTGCTTTTCCAACAGAAACCGTGTATGGCCTTGGGGCAGATGCTTTGCAGGCGCAGGCGTCAAAAAAAATCTATGCGGCGAAAGGCAGGCCTTCGGATAATCCGCTCATCGTCCATATTTGCTGTATTGGGGATATCGGCAAAATTGTATCCGATCTGCCGGAAAAAGCAAAACTTCTGGCAGATGCGTTTTGGCCGGGACCTTTGACGATGATTCTTCCAAAAAGCGGAATGGTTCCTTATGAGACGACAGGCGGTCTGGATACCGTTGCGGTACGCATGCCTTCGCATCCGATTGCACTTGCGTTGATCCGGGAAGGGGGCGGCGCGGTTGCCGCGCCTAGTGCCAATACTTCCGGACGGCCGAGTCCCACGCTTGCCGAGCATGTGTATGAGGATTTGAAAGGGCGGATTCCTTTGATTCTTGACGGCGGGGAAGTGGGTATCGGAATTGAGTCTACCATTATTGACCTTACGGAAATCGTGCCGATGATTTTACGGCCTGGATTTATTACGGCAGAAATGATTGCGGATATTGTCGGAGAGGTTCGGGTGGATCCCGGAATCCTGGCAGAACATCCGGTACAAAAACCAAAAGCGCCCGGCATGAAATACAGACATTATGCGCCGAGAGCGGATCTGTTTCTGGTCGAGGGAGAGGCGGCGGCTGTAGCGGACAAGATCAATCAGTTAGCCAGAGAAAAAAACGCACAGGGTAAAAAAGTAGGCGTTATAGCGGCACAGGAAACGCGGAAATACTATAAGGAAAGCAGGGTATGGAGCATTGGGGAGCGGGAAGACGAAGAAACGATTGCCCATAATCTTTATCGGATATTAAGGGAGCTGGATAAATCTGATGTAGACATTATTTATTCGGAAAGTTTTTCAACGCCGCATATGGGACAAGCGGTCAGAAACCGCTTGTTGAAAGCGGCAGGATATCAGGTTTTGAAAGTAAATTAAATCGGAGTGGACTTTATGAATACATATAAAAAAATTATTTTTGCGGACAGTGCGGGAAACAGCCGTGCACCGATGGCAGCGGAGCTGCTCAAAGAATGTACGATCAGACAGCCGCTTGACATACAGGCAAGAGGTATTGTAGTATTGTTTCCGGAACCATTGAACCAAAAAGCGGAAGCAGTTTTGATCAGCAATGGGATTGTATTGGAAAACTACATGTCAAGCCAACTGGAAGAGGAAGATTTTGCGCAGGATACGCTGATTGTTGTTATGAGCAACAGTGACAGGCTTAAAATTTTAGATATATTTCATAATGTAATTCCGGAAAATGTACAGGTTTTAACAGAACTGGTTGGCGAGGAACTGGAAATTATGGATCCTTATGGCGGTACGCTTCAATCGTATGGCATTTGCTATGAGACGTTAAATAAATCCATTAAAAAGCTGTCGGCACTGTTGAATAATAAAAACGAGATGAATCATGAAGTTTTGGAATAGTATTGGTATTCATTTTGATCAGGATAATGGTGATTTACGGAATAGATCTGGTACATTTTGAAAATAATTTATATATTCGGTGATTGAATACTGCACAATAAACCCGATAAACGGCGGGCCAGAAGCAAATGATATTGTGCTGAAATTTTACGCCGTTTATATAATTCAAAGTGTACCATTTTTTCATAACAAACGTCGATAGATCTTGTGATTTTTTTATAAAAGATCATATAAATGTTAATAAAAGGTAAAAATTTATAGACAATTTAATCATTCATGTTATAATGGTAATAGCGTTTTTATGCCAAAAGCTATGGAGAGGGGAAATAGATGAAGAACAGGCGTGTATTACAGGCATTTGCAATGGTTATGCAGTTTGGTCTGAATATGATCGTCCCAATCGTAATGTGTACGCTGTTAGGCGTTTGGATTGGCAATCGGTGGAATATCCCGTTTATCACAGTTCCGCTTTTTCTGGCAGGTGCAATTGCGGGTTTCCGCAATATTTTTATTATGGCGAAAAAAATTTATCAAAATGACAAGAAAAATATGGATAAAGAGTGAAAGATCTACTATAATGAAAATATACGCTCGTACTGCGTCCCTGATTGGCAGGGGTCAGTGGAAAGGAGCTGGAAAAAATGTTTCGAAGACTGAATCAGGCGCTTCCCGGATTATTGGCTGGAATATTATTATATGGAATCCTTGTCCAGATTACGGGCGTATGGTTTGTAGAGGATAAACTCCGCTACAGCAGCGGCCTGTGGATTGGGGTTTTAACGGCCATGGCTATGGCGTACCATATAGCTAGGATCATTGCGGAAAGTATCGATTCGCCGGACGCGCAGAAAGCCAGGGCAAGGATCATAGGAAAAGGGATCGTGCGCTACGCGGCAGTGGCAGCCGTATTTGCGGTTACGGTGTATTTTGATCTTGGTAACCTTGTTACACTTTTTTTTGGTGTAATGGGTTTAAAGATATCGGCTTATTTACAGCCGTTGTTACAAAAATGGTTTATAAGAGTAACAGGAAAATGAACATGGTAGTAGAAAGGGAGGTGAAAATGTGACAAATGCAATCGTAATGTCATCCGGTGCAGATAATATTGACTTTATGATACATGGATTATTTTCTTATCGTTTGTTTGGCAATGAAGTCTGGATTACGACATCCCATGTATGCATATTGATCGTTATGCTGGTCCTGATCGGATTTGCAGTGATAGCGAATGTCAAAATGCGAAATGCAACCGAAGTGCCAGATACGTTCCAGAATGTTTTGGAGCTGATTGTCAGCATGCTGGACGGAGTCGTAGAAGGTACGATGGGAAAAAGCGCGCCTAAGTTCGTGAATTACATCAGCACGATCTTTATTTTTATTTTGATGAGCAATATTTCAGGCCTGTTTGGCTTGCGGCCGCCGACAGCGGATTATGGTACCACATTTGCGTTGGGTATCATTACATTCTGCCTGATCCATTTTTGTCAGTTCAAGTACCAGAGCCTGAAAAAAATTTGGGTAGATATGTGTTCGCCGCTGCCGCCATGGCTTCCGATCTGGTTTCCGATTAACCTGATCAGCGAGATTGCGGTTCCGATTTCATTGTCATTGCGTTTGTTTGCAAACGTATTGTCAGGAACAGTAATGATGGCGTTGGTGTATGGGCTGCTTTCCAAGATTGCCGTTATCTGGCCTGCAGCGCTTCACGCATATTTTGATTTGTTCTCGGGGGCAATTCAGACGTATGTATTCTGTATGCTGACAATGACTTATATCAGCCAGCAATTTGAAACAGATTAAAAAATTTTTAGGAGGAAATTATTATGAATATCACAGGGGAAGATTTAATCTTAGCATGTTCAGCAATTGGTGCGGGTTTGGCAGTTATCGCCGGTATTGGCCCTGGTATTGGGCAGGGTATTGCCGCTGGACACGGTGCTGCAGCAGTAGGACGTAATCCGGGAGCAAGATCTGAAATTATGTCAACGATGTTATTAGGACAGGCCGTTGCGGAGACGACGGGTCTGTACGGTCTGCTGATTGCGATGCTTTTGCTTTTCGTAAAACCATTGGTATAATAAGGCCTTTTGGCAAAAAGAGGCATTTTATGCCGGCGTTAGGAAATAATACGGAAAGGAGGCTGAACTGAGCAGACATGGAATATTTATTTGATCTCAATTTTCAATTGCTGCATGATGCGGTGCTTTTGGCAATTTCCATCTTTGTATTGTTTTTGGCGCTGTCTTATCTGCTGTTTAATCCGGTCAGAAAAATGCTGTATGACAGGCAGAGAAAGATCCAGGGCGATATAGACAATGCAAAGACGGATAAAGAAAAAGCGGCTGCGATGAAGGCGGAATATGAAGAAAAATTAAGAAATGCGGATAAGGAAGTAGAAGCAATCTTGAGCGAAGCCCGCCAGAAAGCGCTGAAAAACGAAGCACATATCGTTGATGAAGCAAAGCAGGAAGCTGCCCGTATCATTCAGCGTGCGAATGAAGAAGCACGGCTTGAGAAAAACCGCGCATTGGATGAAATGAAGCAGGAAATGATTACGGTTGCGTCCATGATGGCTGCGAAAGTAGTTGCAGCGTCTATTGATACAACAGTTCAGAGCACGCTTGTAGAAGAGACATTGAAAGAGATGGGTGATTCGACATGGCAAAGTTAGTTTCAAAGACGTATGGAGATGCATTATTTGAACTGGCTTTGGAATCCGGACGGGTAGATGAACTATTTCAGGAAACAAAAGAGCTTCTTAACATTGTCCGGAGTAATGAAGACCTGACAAAAATGATGAATCATCCGAAAATTGTAATAGAAGAAAAACAAAAAATAGTAGAAGATATCTTCCGGGAACGCGTATCGAGGGAACTGATCGGGTTGATGACCATGATCATAGCAAAGGGACATTACAATGAATTTGACAGTGTCCTGGAATATTTTATTGATCAGGTCAAAGAATATAAGAAGATAGGGACTGCTTATATTACATCTGCGATGGAATTGTCTTTGGCACAAAAAGATTCCATTCGCAGAAAACTGCTGGATACGACAGATTATGCGCAGTTTGAGTTTATCTATGATACAGACCCGTCCCTGATTGGCGGGATGGTAATCCGAATCGGCGACAGGGTGGTAGATGGCAGTGTAAAGAGCAAGCTGTCCAGGCTGACGTCTGAATTATCCAAAGCAAAGTTACAGATGCCGTAGTAATATGGCAAAAACAGTTGAAAGTAGGTGACTATTGTCCATGAATTTAAAACCAGAGGAGATTAGTTCCGTCATTAAAGAGCAGATTAAAAGATATGCGGCTGAGCTTGAGGTAGCAGACGTTGGGACTGTGATTCAGGTAGCAGATGGTATCGCGCGTATCCATGGTCTGGAAAACGCAATGCAGGGCGAACTTCTGGAATTTCCGGGAGAAGTTTACGGAATGGTATTAAACCTCGAAGAAGACAATGTGGGTGCCGTATTGCTCGGTGACAACAAAAGCATTAATGAGGGCGATACCGTAAAGACTACCGGCAGGGTAGTTGAGGTTCCGGTTGGGGATGCTATGATCGGCCGTGTAGTAAATGCGTTGGGACAGCCAATCGATGGCAAGGGACCAATCAAGACAGATAAATATCGTCAGATTGAACGAGTTGCATCCGGCGTTATCGCGAGAAAATCGGTAGATACACCGTTGCAGACAGGTATTAAGGCAATTGACTCCATGGTGCCGATCGGCCGCGGACAGCGTGAGCTGATTATCGGGGACAGGCAGACAGGGAAGACGGCTATTGCGATAGATACAATTATCAATCAAAAAGGCCAGGGTGTGAATTGTATCTATGTCGCAATCGGCCAGAAAGCTTCTACGGTGGCTTCTATTGTGAAAACGCTGGAAGAGTTTGGCGCAATGGCTTATACGACGGTTGTAGCCGCTACTGCCAGTGAACTTGCGCCGTTACAGTATATCGCTCCATATTCCGGATGTGCGATTGGAGAAGAATGGATGGAAAACGGCGGGGATGTTTTGGTCGTATATGATGATTTGAGTAAACATGCGACGGCATACCGTACACTTTCCCTGCTTCTGCGCCGTCCGCCAGGACGAGAGGCTTATCCTGGAGATGTATTCTATCTGCATTCCAGGCTGTTAGAGCGTGCAGCGAGGCTTTCCGACCATCTTGGAGGAGGTTCCCTGACCGCGCTTCCGATTATAGAAACACAGGCGGGCGATGTATCCGCTTATATTCCTACGAATGTAATTTCTATTACAGATGGACAGATTTATTTGGAAACAGAAATGTTTAACTCCGGATTCCGGCCGGCTATTAACGCTGGTTTATCTGTTTCCAGGGTAGGAGGCGCCGCGCAGATTAAGGCGATCAAAAAAATTGCCGCCCCGATCCGTGTGGAATTGGCACAATACCGGGAACTCGCGGCATTTGCGCAGTTTGGATCGGAGCTGGATGCGGATACGAAAGAAAAACTGGAACAGGGCGAACGAATCAGGGAGATTTTAAAGCAGCCGCAGTATCAGCCGATGCCGGTTGAAAAACAGGTTATAATTATTTACGCTGCGACAAAGAAATATCTGCTGGATATTCCTACCGATGAGGTGCTTAGGTTTGAAAGCGAACTGTTTGAGTTTATCGATACAAAATATCCGGATATTCCAGAATCCATCCGTACAACAAAAGTACTGGAAGAAGATGTGGAGAAGCAGTTAATCAAGGCAATCGAAGAATGTAAGAAATCATTTCGGTAGAATATAAAAAAGGCGGTGACAGATTATGGCCTCAATGAGAGACATAAAAAGAAGAAAAAGCAGCATACAAAGTACGCAGCAAATCACAAAAGCCATGAAATTAGTTTCTACCGTTAAATTGCAGAAAGCAAAAGTACATGCAGAACAGACGGATCCGTATTTTCAATATATGTACCGTACTGTTACATCGATTCTTGCAAGGTCGGGCAATATGGACCATCCGTATTTGAAAGAAAATGGATCTGACAAGATAGCAGTTGTAGTGATTACATCCAACCGGGGATTAGCCGGCGGCTATAACTCCAATATTACCAAGCTTGTACAAAGCAGCGGGCTTGCGGTAAATAAGGTGGAATTGTATACCATTGGCTCGAAAGGAAAGGAAGCACTGGAACGCAAGGGATACCAGGTTGTGGAAGATATATCGGATGTCATCGAAAATCCTACTTATAAAGATGCCATGGAAATTTGTGATCAAGTGTTAAAAGATTTTACGGAAGGTAAAATCGGCCAGATTTATCTTGCTTATACACATTTTAAGAATACAGTTGTCCATGTACCGACGCTTATGAAGCTGCTTCCGGTAGAATTTTCCGATGCGGAACTAAGTGCAGCCGATCAGAACCTGATCATGAATTATGAGCCGAACGAAAGCGAAGCTTTGCATATGATCATTCCGAAATACGTTACAAGTATTTTGTACGGTGCGCTTGTCGAAGCGGTTGCAAGTGAAAATGGCGCCAGAATGCAGGCGATGGATTCTGCAACAAGCAATGCGGAAGAGATGATTAGTGATTTGTCTTTGAAATACAACCGTGCCCGTCAGGGTTCCATAACGCAGGAGCTGACCGAGATTATCGCAGGTGCGGAAGCAATCAGTTAAGATTGCGAAATTTAACGAAAAGGAGTGATAGAAAAAAATGGCGAAAGCAAATATTGGGAAAATCACTCAGATTGTTGGTGCTGTCTTGGATATTAAATTTACAGGAGTGCTGCCGGAAATTAATGAAGCAATTGATATTACACGCAAAGACGGCAGCAGGCTTGTAGTAGAAGTAGCACAGCATTTGGGGGATGATACCGTCAGGTGTATTGCCATGGGACCAACGGACGGACTTGTACGTGGAATGGAAGCAGCAGCAACCGGCGCGTCCATCAGCGTACCGGTTGGTGAAAATACATTAGGCCGAATGTTCAATGTCCTGGGCGAGCCAATCGACGAGATCGAGCCGCCGACAGGCGTAGAATATAGTCCGATTCACAGAAAAGCGCCTTCTTTTGAAGAACAGTCTACTTCCGCGGAAATTCTGGAAACAGGAATTAAAGTCGTGGACTTGCTTTGCCCGTACCAGAAAGGCGGCAAGATTGGACTGTTTGGCGGGGCTGGCGTGGGCAAAACCGTTTTAATCCAGGAATTGATTCATAATATTGCAACCGAACATGGCGGATATTCTGTATTTACGGGAGTAGGGGAGCGTACCCGCGAGGGAAATGACCTTTACTATGAAATGAAAGAATCCGGGGTTATTGACAAGACGACGATGGTCTTTGGACAGATGAACGAACCGCCTGGCGCAAGAATGCGTGTGGCATTGTCCGGATTGACAATGGCGGAATATTTTCGTGATAAAGGCGGAAAAGATGTGCTTTTATTTATAGACAATATTTTCCGTTTTACGCAGGCAGGTTCGGAAGTATCCGCGCTGCTGGGCCGTATGCCGTCCGCAGTTGGATACCAGCCGACACTGCAGACGGAAATGGGGGCATTACAGGAGCGCATTACTTCTACCAAAAATGGTTCCATTACGTCCGTGCAGGCTGTTTACGTGCCGGCTGACGACTTGACAGACCCGGCGCCGGCGACAACATTTGCACATTTGGATGCGACAACGGTTTTGGAACGTTCTATTGCGGAGCTTGGTATTTATCCAGCAGTAGATCCTTTGGCATCTACATCACGCATATTGGATCCGCGTATTGTAGGGCAGGATCATTTTGATACGGCCCGCGGCGTACAGGAGATTTTGCAGAAATATAAGGAACTGCAGGATATTATCGCGATTCTTGGTATGGATGAGTTGTCAGAAGATGATAAGATGGTTGTAAACCGAGCTAGAAAAATTCAAAGATTCCTGTCCCAGCCATTCTTTGTGGCAACACAGTTTACGGGTATGGATGGAAAGTACGTACCAGTTGCAGAGACAATCCGTGGCTTCCGAGAAATACTGGAAGGCAAACACGACGACGTGCCGGAAGGGCATTTCTTAAATGCAGGAACAATTGATGAAGTACGTGCCCGTATGAAGTAAGGGGTGACGTGATGGCAGATGCAAATAAATTATTTAAGATAGAAATCATCACACCGGAACGTATTTTTTATACTGGAGATGCTTCCATGATTGAATTTACGACTACCGAAGGCGATATTGGCGTGTACAAACACCATATTCCTTTGACAGCCGTAATTTCCCCTGGTATTGTAAAAATTACAGAAACATCAGGTGTGAAAAAGGCAGCGGTTCATTCCGGATTTGCGGAGATCCTGGGCGATAAAGTTACGCTTTTAGCTGAAGTAGCGGAATGGCCGGAGGAAATTGACAAAAACCGTGCGAAGGAAGCAAAAGTCCGTGCGGAACGGCGTTTGAAAATGAAAGAAGCCGGACTGGACGTAAAGCGTGCAGAAATCGCGTTAAAAAAGGCACTTGTACGAATAGACGTTGCAAAATGATTTATATATTCGGTGATTGAATACTGCACAATAAACCCGATAAACGGCGGGCCAGAAACAAATGATATTGTGCTGAAATTTTACGCCGTTTATATAGGCATAAAGAAAGAATGACGGCCGGGGTAATCCTGGCTTTCATTTATTATAAAACAAAACTGGGAACTATGAAATGAATGAAAAAACGGCCGGAATACAGTAAAATTGAAACTGGAAAAAATATGAGAAGGCTGCGGGAAGCAAAGCATCTTACGGCGGAACAGGTGCGGGAATATATGCAGTTGGGATCAGTACAGGCGGTCTATAAATGGGAGCGCGGCGAATGCTTCCCGCAGGCGGATAATTTAATGGCGCTGGCGCTTTTGTATGAAGTGAAACCAGAAATGATGATGGTACAGCAAAAACAATCCGCTTTCGAGGGAGTCTTTTTTTATCCAAATACAAATATGGAAAAGATTCGGATTTGCCGTATGGAACGATATTATTTCTGGTTTCTGCCGTTACTTCGTACCGGCATCATCTCGGATCGTCAAACGGCCGGTTTTTTGCGGCGCAGGTTACGGTCTATGGATCAAAAAGAGGTTTTGGTATCGGAAGACTGTATGGTTACAGTATTACCCTTATAAAAGAATCGTTGTTTTCGGACAGCGGTTTTTTTATTTTGATCTTTATTGGATGAAAATATAAGAAAGAGAGCAAATATAGTGCGGATATGGAGTCTTAATAAGACGAAAAGAAGTCAATTAAATGAAAAAAATTTAACTCGGATTTACAGTCCGGAAAAAATTAAAAATTTCTTTGCAATTGTTTGATAAATTTTTTGTCAAATTGCGGAAAAATAAATTTTAAAAAATTCGTTAAATTTATAACATATTTTTATTACTTATTAATTTGAAAAGCGGCAATAATATGTAAAAAATATAAATATTAGAAAAATTCCAATCGTGTAAGACAATATAAAATCCTTGATTTTATTTAAAAACAATAAATAGTTATTTGTTTAAATTATTAGAAATACAAGGATATAAACTAAAATGAAGTTTACAAATAATAATCATAGATTTTTTAATAAACAATAATGAAAAAATTGCAACTAAAAATAAAGAAAAAGTCAGAAAATTGAAAAACATCGTTTTATGCTAAATTGAATAATGCAGAAGACAAAATACCTGAAAAAATTTTATAAATATGATAAAAAATAAAAATTATATATTTACAACGGCTTTCCTGTTGTGATACATGTTATCGATATAAGAATAAAAATTCAGTTAAGTTTAAAATTAATTTTTATGGAATTTAATGTTAAGTCTATGAAAAAACTATCGTTTAAAGATTTTATAAAACAATCTTCAAATGATGCAACCATACGTTAAATGACAATGCATTTATTTTGTATTACTATTAGAATCATACAAAACGTTAATGATTTATTGATTTGAAGTAAAAAAGGGAAGCGGTAGAATATGGAAGAATTATACGAAATAATGAAAGATTTATGGAAAATTGAATATAATCAAAAATCACTTTGTCATATTGTAAAGGCTTTGGAAGCTTCTTATGATATGGAGCAGGAAGAAGAACTGAAATTGATTGTCAATGGATTTCGATATTATTTGGAGGTACTGCAGCAGGAATTAAGAACTGCCATTACCCGAATGGATCAATATTTAATCGCA
>CAJUIH010000005.1 GCA_910586045.1 uncultured Eubacterium sp. | reverse complement strand
AGTAAACGGTAATTCCGTTATTGTTATTTGTCCTTTCAAAACAGTTACAGAATTTGAATAAATTTTTTATATATTCCTTACTGTGTTTTGAAATAGTATTGCAGTATTTCTAAAATCTGCGATTCAAAAAAATCTAATTGTTCCAAATCGATTTTATAATCAGCTTTCCACGCTGCACTTCCCTTTTGAAGCAGCTCCTGATAAATTCTCATACTGGAATGCTCCGCATAACGTCTGACAATGTCCAGATCTTGCGTATCGGTATCGGTAATTTTTTTAATTGTTTCCTCCGGTATCTCCTGTTTTAACATCTGACAGATGAATGCGATCTTTTTTTGTTCCAAAAGCCAGCCGACCTCAGATCTGATCCGCCAAAAGCATTCCCGTAAATGACAATCCGGCATATCCTTTTCATTCGCATTTTCCGGCTGCACATCGATCACAGCGGATAGACTAACCTCTTTTGTGCATACTTGGTTTTCGTTTTGGCCATATTGATTTAATTTCGCCAGCAATTCCGCGTGCTTTACCCATAGCTGCCGCGAAGCAAAATTTTGCGTCAGCACGGTAATTTGCTCAAAATCCCCCAGATAAAAGTGATACATTAATTTTTCCAGCAAAATAACTTCGAACATTTCATCCTCTGTAATTCCATTCCTGGAAAGCTTCCATTTTTCATACTCTAAATGGGCCTGCATGGAAGCAGGACCTATACCGTCTAAAACCCAAGTATGAAAGCGGTCCCAAAAACTGTAATATACTTTTCCCTTATAATATTGTCTTTTATCCGGGTTTTTCCCTAATTTCCATTCGGTAAGAAAACACAAAAACTCATCAAATACAGTATCGATCTGAGACACGGCTCCACTCCCTTTCCTTTCTCGATGTATTTCCCCATGTAAAATCTAAAGTTAATTAAAGAGTATGTAAATCTTGACAAGAACAGCCGGTTTTGCTATCGTTTGAAACTTGCACGGCGCTACATATAATACCATATTTGGAGTTGAACGAAAAGGTTTTTCGTAGAAAATTCTATACAACCGCTAAAAAAGATGCTACAATGGACCAATAGGAATAAAAATAAATGTATGGGCGATTTATGGATGCATTCACCAAGAAATGGGAATATGAGGGCAACACCCATGCGCACGATAAAAGTATTATAGAAAATGTTTGAAAATTTTTCCACCATGGAGTATACTATATTCGTTACAAAAACAGTACAAATTTGGCGTACAAAACCGCCATATGCATAGAAACACTGAAAGGAGACAAGCAATCATGCAGGTTACAATTACAGATTCCATTAAGTATATCGGAGTAGACGACAAAGATATTGATTTATTCGAAAGCCAGTATGTTGTACCGGAAGGAGTATCCTATAATTCTTATTTGATTCTGGATGAAAAAACAGCGTTGATGGATACCGTCGATGCCCGTAAAATGGACGAATGGGAACAAAATCTGAAATCCGCGCTGGACGGCAGGACTTTAGATTACCTTGTTATTTCTCATCTGGAACCAGACCATGCAGGCAGCATCGGACGGCTGCTGGAACTGTACCCGGATGTTACGCTGGTAGGAAACGCAAAAACGTTTCAAATGCTTCCGCAATTTTTTAATCTTGCGATGGAAAATTCCCACATTACAGTCAAAGAGGGCGAAACGCTGTCGCTCGGCTCCCATACTCTGAGTTTTTATATGGCCCCAATGGTACACTGGCCGGAAGTTATGGTAACGTATGAAAGCAGCGAAAAAGTCCTGTTTTCCGCAGACGGCTTCGGCAAATTCGGCGCGTTGGACAGCGAAGACACCGAGGGCTGGGCTTGTGAAGCCAGGCGGTATTATTTCAACATTGTGGGCCGATACGGCACTTCCGTACAAGCTCTGCTTAAAAAGGCTGCGAACCTGGATATCAAAACAATCTGCCCGCTGCATGGCCCGATTTTAAGTGAAAACCTGGAATACTATATCGGGCTTTATGATACATGGAGCAGCTATCGGCCGGAAAACAGCGGCATTTTAGTTGCTTATGCCTCGATCCATGGAAATACAGCCAAGGCAGCCGAAAAACTGGCGGACATGCTGCGTGAAAAAGGTGTCGAAAAAGTCGTTGTAAGCGACCTTTCCAGGGAAGATATGGCAGAAGTGATCGAAGACGCATTCCGTTACGACCGCATGGTGCTGGCGGCGGCAAGCTACGACGGCGGCGTGTTCCCATGCATGCAGGATTTTCTGAGCCATCTGCAGAGCAAAGCTTTCCAGAAACGTACGGTTGGTATTTTGGAAAACGGTTCCTGGGGTCCGACGGCGGCACGCTCGATGCGCGCAATGTTAGAAACAATGAAAAATGTGTCGATTGTCGATCCGGTTGTAACAATTAAATCCACGCTCAAAGATGAGAATATGAAAGACTTGGAGGCGCTGGCGGATGCGATGGTAAATGCCGGCGTATAATATATATTCGGTGATTGAATACTGCACAATAAACCCGATAAACGGCGGGCCAGAAACAAATGATATTGTGCTGAAATTTTACGCCATTTATTTTATATAAACCGAATCCAGTGAAATTTAAGAAAGAAAAAGAGCAAAACAGAAAAAGAAATAAAAAACAAAAAAAGGCTTGTGCACCGGCGGCACACGCCTTTTTCTTATTGAGACGGCACCAAAAGAAACTGTCCCTTAGTTTGCAGTCCGACAACAATCATGACACGAAAAAGGAAAAGCGAAACATGAAACGAATAAACCTGGAAACACTGGAAAAGGACGCACACCTATCGTCCTATACACAGTTATGCGAATATATTTATCACGAAATAGAAACCGGCCATTTAAAACCGGTCAAAGCCCGCGGCACAAACGGCAAAAAGCCTGCCTTATACCGTGAATACCACATATTAGAGCCAGGCAGCGAACAGGATCCATACCGCCTGTATGAAGAAGAACTAAACTATCAAATGAGTACGAAGATTTCAACCGATTATTACCTGCGCCACCTGGACCAATATAAAAAAGACCGTGCCTGGGTATTAAAACTAAATGCTTATCTGCTCGCCCAAAAAGATTCCGCCCCTACGCCCACCATCTCCAAAAACGAACGCAGCTTTCAAATATGGGGCCGGGAAAAATTCCTGCAGGCAGAACAAGGGAAGAAAATATTAAATCGCTGCGGCGTAGCCCCGTCCCAGCTTTCGTTTTATGAAACAAGCGAACCGCTCGCCTACTACAGCAGCCACCGTAGGATCCCGCAAAACCTGCTGATTTTGGAAAACAAGGATACCTTTTACAGTATCCGCAGACACCTGATGGAATATGGGGAAACGGTGTTCGGCACGCCTTTCGGCACGCTGATTTATGGAGCAGGCAAAGGCATCCTGCGCTCCTATCAGGATTTTTCGTTCTGTGTGGAACCGTATATGCGGGCGCAGGAAAATCAGCTTTATTATTTTGGAGATCTGGATTATGAAGGAATCGGTATTTACGAACGGCTGGCTGAGAGATTTGCGCGAAACCGCCTGATCCCCTTTGGCGCCGCTTATGAACGGATGATCCAAAAATCCAGGGTATATTCCGAACTGCCGGAAACAAAAGCGGGACAAAACCGCAGCATCGGCGGATATTTTTTCAGCTTCTTTTCAGAACGAACGGTACGGGAAATGACAAAGATATTGGAAAGCGGGCGATATATTCCGCAGGAAATATTAAATATCGGAGATTTCAAAACGGAAGCCGGGTAATCCGGTAGCAGTTCAAATAAGGTGGTACATTTTTACCCGCCGGACGCTGGAAGAGACGGTTTGCCCGGCTTGCTGGCGGCCCTCCAGAATGGCAAGAATCCCTAAGCATTCTGCAATTTACGGATCGGCCTGCCCGGGCGCGGCGCCTTTAGCTACTGGCGGGGCCAGGGCGAACTAGGCGCCGCGACCGGGCAGGCCGCAACGTAAATGCAGAATACTTAGGGATTCTTACCATTCTGGAGCCGGAGCCGCAAGCCAGACCTGCGTCCTTCATCCGGCGTCCCCGCATCCCAAATGCACCACGTTATCTGAACGGTTCCGTAATCCTTTGTTTTGTGTACAAATAATCGTTACATCCCTTGATTTTTACCCTCTAAAAGACTATACTAAACACCAAAGCCGTACCAATTCCAATCGCACTGCTAAAACGGAAAGGAAAAGAAGAGCATGAAAAAAACATTTGCACTTCTAATGGCAATGCTGCTTTCCTTTGCTGCGCCCGCCGCGCAGGTCAAGGCGGCAGGCAAAAAGGCTGTATGGGTGCCGGATACCCGCTCATCCGAATTTAACAAGTATCAATGTACCTATAACAAAAACGGGCTTTTGGTGAAATATACCTGTTTAAAAAGCAACGGCGGTCTTCCTTCTGATGAATACACTTACAAAGGGACAAAAATTACAAAAGCCATGAGTGTTTCCGGCGACAATAAGACAGTATTCCGTTATACCTATGACAAAAAAGGGTACCTTGCGACGCAAACGCCGGGTGGAATAACGGATGTGGAAAAATTTAAATGGAAAAACGGACGATGTGTGGAAACAGCAGACGGCCAATTTTCCTATGACAAAAACGGATGGATCCGCAAAGCGGATTATTCCAAAATAGGTTCAACCACAAGCTGGGTTAATACCTTTGACAAATACGGATATATTATTTCAACGCGCCCGAAAAGCGGCGAGGAATATCCAGGCGCCTATACTTATAAATATAAAAAAATTACGGTGCCGGCATCCGTTGTGAAAAAGGTAAAAAGCCAGCAGGATTGGCTCACGAATAAAGGCGGTTCTCAATATCTGCCTCTTGCAGCCTTTAAAAAAAATCATCAGCCGCACCATATTTCACACGTACGAAAAGGGGGGCAAACCTTATGCAGCATGAATTTTTAAAACAATTTCCCAAACGAATGAAACATGTGGCACTTTATGCCCTCCTGCTTGCAAACAGCAGTCAGAAAGCGACCTGGAAGCAATACGGCTTTTTAAACATGGACGAGCAGGTCAATCTGATCTTTGCTGTGATGCTCTATCTGATGGAACAATCCCTAAAAGAAGAAACCTGTACGATGGATGATATCGGCGCTTATATCGATACGCTGAATACTTCTTATTTTGAAAAATCCCTCTCCTATGAGGACTGCCGCAGGCTGGGCGACTTTATTATTAATGTGATTTTATCGAACGACGGCCGTCCAATGTATTTTTCCTGTTACGATTTTGAAAAACATGGTTATGAAAAAAAGAATATCAGCTATGTCGCCAACCGGATTGTGTATCTGGACTCTGAGGTCAAACGCACGTCCTATTACCTGACAGACGACGGTTACAATCTTCTGCTCGGTACGCTGGAAATGGAAAGCAATATGAAATTGACGGTCCATGAGATGATTTTTAAAATGCATCTGGAAAAGCAAAGCTATGATAAAGCCGTGGATGAAGTCAAAAACGTATTTAACTTATTGCGCATGCAGCTTCAAAAAATCCAGGAAGCCATGGGCCGGGTACGCAGAAATGCGCTGAATTATTCCGTTTCCGACTACCAGGCGATTCTGGAAGAAAATATGGATACGATCCGGGATACCAGAACGCAGTTTCTTTCGTACCGCGACCTGGTAAAGACCAGGGCTGGCGAACTGGAGGCGGAACAGATCAATATCCGCAGGCTGACCGCGAAAGAAGAAGAAAACCTGGGCAATCTTCGAATCATTGAGCAATATCTAAACCGTGCGATTGATGAGTACCAAAAAATCCTAAACAGCCACCTGGACTTAAAAGCACTTTATACAAAAGAGCTCGAAGAGCTGTCCCAAATGTCCCTGATCCAGCGCTTTTCCCTGCGGAGCGAGCTGTATGACCAAATTCTCGAACATCCAGCCGGGCTGCTGCGTCTGGATTATTTTTTGCGTCCGCTGCTGCTGCACGGTCCCGATCAAATTTATAATCTGAATAAAGCATTGGAACTGCAGCGGCCCACACGCAAAAAGAATGAAACGGAAAGCAATATCGAAGAACAGATGGATTTTGATGAAGCGCAATGGCTAAAAGAACAGGAGCTGCTGCGCCAGAAAAAACTGCAAAAATACCGCGCCTGCCTTATTTTTATCCTGCGCCGCCTGCTGGCCAGGGGGCATGTGACACTGCAGCAATTAAAAGAGGAAACCGCGTCTAGCGAAATACAGCGCAGCCAGTTAATCCCAAATACAGAAATTTTCAAAGAGATTATGGTCGAACTGCTGAAAAGCCGCGACATTGACATTTCGGCGCTGAAACAGGAACACCGCGAGTTTATCCAAGAGACTTCCAGCGGATTTCAATTAAACGAAATGCTGCTGGAGCTGCTGGACGAACTGGAACCGCCGGACGGAAAGCCGCTGATCCGGGAAATCCATATTTCACGGATCGAAGACGGTACATCGGTCTTATTTCCCGGCGTCTTGGACGAGTCCGGAAATGCACGGACAATCCGCTGCTCCAATATCCAGTTTCAGTCACAATAAATCCATCTGCAGACAACCTGTGTTGTTTCAGGCATACGAAAACGGTTTCATCAATTCTATATACACACCAAAATCGCTTAGGAACGGTAAAGAAATAATCGGAGAAACAGACAAGTAAATTTGTTCGATTATTCCTTGACAGTTCCTTAGAAAGGACACGCAATGGCATACGAAATGGAGGACATCCGCACAAGCCAGGAAATTTTTTATTTTCTCCTCGAACATCACGAAATCCGGGAAGAAACCGAACCGCTCCTGTACCAGTCTTACGCGGAACAAGAACAGATCCAAAACCTCGTCAAATCGCAGGGCGAAATCGCATCCTGCAGCATCGAACGTTACGGCAATGTCATTTACCTGATCCCGAAAGAAGAAAACAATTTCCTCGGTTTTTCCAAGGCGCAGCTAAAAGCGGCGCTCTGTAAGTCCGGCGGGACGGATCGGGATTATTACCTGTCGCAGTTTGCGATTTTAACGCTGCTGGTAGAATTTTACGACGGACAGGGAAGCAGCAGCAAAGCCCGCAACTTTATGCGTGTGGGCGAGCTGCAAAACAGTATCGCCGGCTACTTAAAAGAAGGTGCCGAAAACAGCCCGGAAGATACGGAAGAAGAAAACGGACTTGCGTTTACCGATATGTACGAAGCCTACGAAGCACTGCGTTCCGATGAGCGCGGTTCCAGGGCAAAAACAACAAAAGAAGGGTTTTTGCATCATATCTTAAAATTTCTCGAAAAACAGGGGCTTATCGAATATGTAGAACAAGACGAAATGATCCAGACTACGAAAAAACTGGACAGTTTTATGGACTGGAACCTACTCAATCAAAATCATTATGCACGGATCCGCAAAGTATTAGGCCTGGAGGAAGTATCATGAGCAAAATAAACGCCATCCGGCTGATTAATTTAAATTATAATAACAATGCTATTAAAATCAGCGACGAAACCTTTCATATGAACGGTGAAAGTACGCTGCTGTCACTGCGCAACGGCGGCGGGAAATCCGTGCTTGTGCAGATGATCATGGCCCCTTTTGTACACAAACGCTACCGGGACGCAAAAGACCGCCCTTTTCAAAGTTATTTTACAACCAGCCGCCCGACTTTGATCCTCGTAGAATGGGCGCTGGATCACGGGGCTGGTTTTGTAATGACCGGCATGATGGTGCGCAGACGCCAGGAAATCAATGAAGAAACCGCAGACGACCTGGAAACGATCCAGTTTATTACCGAATACCGCCAGCCCTGCGCACAGGATATCCACCATCTGCCGGTTGTCGAAAAACGAAAAAAAGAACTGGTTTTAAAAAATTTTTCCGCCTGCCGCCAGTTGTTTGATTCTTACAAAAAAGATCCCGGCACCGTATTTTTCAGTTACGACATGGGAAACAGCTCCCAGGCAAGACAGTATTTTGACAAACTTTTGGAGTACCAGATTAACTGCAAGGAATGGGAAACCATTATCAAACGGATCAACTTAAAAGAATCCGGGCTTTCCGACTTATTTGCGGACTGTAAGGATGAGAAAGGGCTTGTGGAAAAATGGCTGCTGTTTGTGGTGGAAAATAAACTGAACCAGGAAAAAAACCGGATGAAAGAGTTTCAGACAATCCTGGAAAAATACGTCAGCCAATACAAGGACAACCAGTCAAAAATAAAGCGACGGGATACGATCCGCCGGTTCCGCGAAGAATCCGAAACCATTCTGGATACCGCGCAAACCTATGCAGGTGCCGAAGCCGAAACGCAGGCGCAGCAGGAACGGATCGGCGTATTTTTATGGCAGTTGGAAACCGCAAAAAACAGTACCAAAGAACACTGTGGCCGCCTGGAAGAGAAACAGCAGCAGGTCACCGCTTCCATAGACTTCCTGCGGTACCAGCAAATTTCCAAGTCGGTTTACGAAGCGATGGACGTGGAACGTTACCACCGTGCCAATCGTGAAATGATCCAATTGGAGCGGGATGCCAAAGAAGCCGAATACGAACAGGCCAAACATCTGCTCCATTTAATGGACTGTGCCAGACAGCAAATGGAACTGGATGAACTGGAGGCCGAACACAGACAGTATGAACAGCAGCTTTCGATCTTAAACCAGAAAGAACAGGATTTTGGCAAAGAACGACACGATCTCGGCTGTACGTTAAAACAACATTACGAAGCACAATCCGTCCAAAACGAACAGCAGGTTTCCACAGGGGCAGATCAGCTTCGCGCATTGTTCGATCAGGATACAGAAGACGAAAAAAAGATCGAAGCGCTGCGTGCATCCATCTTGGAACAAAGCACGTCCATCGGCAGCATCACAGCCCGGATCCAGGCATACGACGCGAAAGAAGAGACCTATAATCAGCGTTACAAACCCGGATTTGTCCGCAATATTCTCGGCGAATACGAACCTGCCGCACTTGAAATCCGCCTAAAAGAATATGAAAAAGAACTGGATGAATGCAGGAAAGCTTCCATCCGCATGCAGCGGGAGTCCGAAGATACGATCTGGAAACAGAAAGAAAATGACCGCAACCTGGAAGATGCACAGCGCAATAAAATGCGCACGGAAACACAACTGCAGCAGGCCGAAGAAACCTGCCGACGCTATGAGCAGGAACTAAAGGAACGACGCACGCTGCTGCGCTATTTCGGACTGGAACCGTCTGACCATCAGCCATGGGAAACGTCAACGGATCCTATTTTATACCAGATGGACCGGATTTTAAGTACCGCAGAACACAAGCTGGCAGAAATCGAACTGTCAAAACGCAAATTAGAAAAAGAAGAAGACCAGCTTCAAAAAGAATACCAACGTCTGACACAAGGCCGGGTTCTGGAACTGCCCGCCGAACTGGAAACCTTTTTGGATGAAAACGGCATTTCCTATGTGTATGGCATGGAATGGCTGAAAAAAAACCAATACACGGAAGCAGACAACCGAAAACTCGTGCAGGCGCACCCGTTTTTGCCTTATGCCCTGCTGCTGTCCGGACGGAATTTGGCCAAATTAGCGCAACTGCAAAAAACGCCGTATACCTCTTTTCCGATTCCGCTGATGCTGCGGGAACAGTTGGAACAAGAAACATCAGCCAATCAAGACGGTCCGCCTGTACTGCAGCTTGGCGAAATCAACTTTTATATCCTTTTCAACAAGCATCTGCTAAACGAAGAAGCCTTAAAACAAATGGCAGAAGAAACGGAACAGCTCATTGCAAAACGAACCGCGCAAATCCGAATCCGCCGGGAGGAATATGCATCTTTCTTTGAGAAAAAAGAGCAGTTAAAAAACCAGCAAGTGACAAGAGAACTGGAAGAAGCGGCCAAAAAGCTGCGGAAGCAGACAGCGGAAAAACTGCGGGAAGCAGCCGCTGACATCCAACAGAAACGGGAACTGGCCGATCAGCTTGCCGCACAGCAGCAAAGCCTGCAGCAGCAAATTCAGCACCATGCGAAACTGCAGAGTGTAAACGAGCGCAGACTTGAGGATTTAAAAGATTTGGAGCGATCTTATACCCTGTATGTGCAGGACCGCCAGCGTCTTGATACCCTGCAGCGGGAACAGTCCATAACCCGTGAAAAAGAACGCCTGGCCCTGGAATCGATTCAAAAACGGAAAGAACGGGAAAGACAGCAGGAACTCCACCTGGAACGCCTGCGGCAGACCGGGGAAGCCATTACTAAAAAGGTATCCTGCTATGCACAATACGAGTCCCGCACCCTGGTATCCGGCCCGATCGAAGACCTGGAAAACCGATACCAGGCAATTACCAGTCAGCTCTCCCTGCGTCAGCAGGAAATCGAACGCCTGCTGCAAAGCATTCGGGAAAAACTGCGCAAACGCAGCCGGGAGCTGGCCAGACGCCAGAAAAAATACCGGCTTTCAGACGGGGAGTGGAAACAAACGGTCTACGACCCAAAAGCAGAAGAATACCAGGAACAGCTTCTTTCCCAAAAAGAACAGCAGTTTGAGCTGAAGAGGGCACAGTGGAACGAAGCAGACAAAAACGCGGCGCTTGCCGGACAGCGCCTGGATCAGCAAAAACAACTCCTGCTTGAAAAATGCCGCCAAACATCACCGCTTGCGAAGGAAGAAATCCAACCGATCGATTTTGACGCGGAAATAGAAAAACAAAGCTATGCACATGCACAACTGGAACAGGAAAAACAGCTTGCGTTTAAGCGGATCGGATGGTATGAAGAAACATTAACCGCCCTGGCTGAATATATGGAATTTCTACCATCCGATGAAACCGAGCTGTGGCACTTTATGCGGCATGACCTCCAAATACAGCAGGCACCCGCGTCCCAAACCGCTGCGGAACCGGACGAAAATACCTTGGCAGAGGATGCCGCATTAGATGCAGGATTACCGGAAGATTCCGGCACAGAACCAAACAAACGGCTGTCTGAGCAGCTATCCGACACTGCCGCGCGCAAATACATGCTGGAACAGATTGCCGCGCAGCAGGCAGTCGTTGAGAACCTTTCCGGGGAAGAACTGCGCCGTAAAAAAGGCAGCCTGGTACGGGATTACAACCATTGCCAGGACCGCAGGCAAAAGCAGAAAGAACGGCTGACCAGCCTGCTGAACCAAATGGTACGTATGGAAATATTTGCACAAGATTTCTACCGCAAACCGATTGAATCCATGCTGCTTCTGACAGACCAGGCAGGCCAGGTCATCCGCCAGCTCCAAACCACACTGCAGTCCTATGAAAGCCTGATGGAAAAAATCCAGGTAGACATCGCTGTCATCGAAGAAGAAAAACAAAGGATCAGCGAATTGCTAGGTGAATACGTCCAGGACGTGCACCGCGGAATCGGCCGGATCGACGCCAATTCCACGATTCCCGTCCGCGATAAATCGATTAAAATGCTCAAGATTTTATTGCCGGACTGGGAAGAAAACGCAAACCTGTATCAGATGCGCCTGCGGGATTTTCTGGATGAGACGACCCAAAAAGGGATCGAACTGCTCGCGCGCAATGAAAACGCACAGGAATATTTCGGTGCGCGCATGACGACCAAAAACCTTTATGACGTTGTCGTCGGGATTGAAAATGTACAGATCCGTTTGTATAAAATTGAGGAACAGCGGGAATATCCGATTACCTGGTCACAGGTCGCGAAAAATTCCGGCGGAGAAGGATTTTTATCCGCGTTTATTATCCTTTCCAGCTTGATGCATTATATGCGCAAGGACGATTCTGACTTATTTGCGGATCGAAACGAGGGCAAAGTACTTGTGATGGACAATCCGTTTGCGCAGACAAACGCTTCGCACCTGCTTAAACCGCTTATGGATATGGCAAAAAAGACCAATACACAGTTGATCTGCCTATCCGGGCTGGGCGGGGAATCTATTTATAACCGCTTTGATAATATTTATGTGCTGAATCTGATTGCGGCAAGACTGCGCAGCGGAACGCAATACTTAAAAGCGGAACATATGCGCGGAAGTGAGGCGGAGACGATGCTGGTTTCTCAGATTGAAGTTTTAGGGCAGCAAGAATTGCTATTCTAAACGGACTTTTTTTAAAGTTATCGTGCATAAATCAATGCTATAAAAAAATAAGATCATTTTTTGAAAGAAAGGATCGTACCATGCGCATACTAGTAAAAGTAGGCACCTCTACCCTTGCCTATGCAACCGGATGCCTGAATATCCGCCATGTGGAACTGCTGGTCAAAACTTTAAGCGACTTAAAAAATGCCGGGCATGAAATCGTACTTGTTTCCTCCGGCGCGATCGGCATGGGGATCGGCCGGCTTGCCTTAAAAGGCAGGCCGGAGGATATGCCGACCAAACAGGCGGCCGCATCCGTCGGACAATGTGAACTGATGTATACTTATGATAAATTGTTTGGGGAATATAACCATACGGTCGGACAGATTCTTTTAACCGGATCGGATTTTTCCCATGCAGACCGGAAAGAGAATTTGGAAAATACGCTGCACCGCCTGATTGAAATGGGGGTGATTCCGATTATTAATGAAAACGATACGATTGCTACGGATGAAATTTCTGTCGGGGATAATGATACGCTGGCTGCTATGGCCGCATGCAGCGTGCATGCCGACCTGCTTGTGCTTTTAAGCGATATCAACGGGCTGTATACAAAGGACCCGCATAAAAATCCCGACGCGCAGCTTATCCCGCTTGTGACCGAGATTACGCCGGAAATTACCGCCCAGGCGGACGGCGCGGGTTCCGGGCTTGGTACCGGGGGAATGGCGACGAAAATCAATGCGGCCCGCATCGTAATGCGGCAGGGAATTGATATGGTGATCGCAAACGGCGCACGGCCAGAAGCGCTGTACGCCATTGCTGACGGCAGGGCTGTGGGGACTCGCTTTCAGGGAAAATCCAAATAAGATATTTAATAACCAATGTACTAGAAACCTAAAAGAAAAAGGGGGCTGCCGCACTAAGCAACATTTTCTTAGTGCGGCAGCCCTCTTCCCATCCTTATTATAACATGCGTCTTCCCCTATTACAAGTCTGTGATTCTTATTTTTTCTGTGTTAAACTTTGGAAGTCACACAAACAAACATGGTAGTTCCAGGGAGGATGCAAACATGGAAAACCAGTTATCCGAAACTATGATTGAGCAGGAATACCTGAAAATGACATTGGAGCAAGCAAATCAACAGCTTGTACAAACAAAAGAAGCGCTCGGGAAAACACAGGCCGAAATTCTAAAAGAAAAAAAAGAGGTGTTTGAAAATACGGAACACCAAATTACGAATCTATGGAGCAGCGAAGGGTTCGAAGCGCTTGCCGAATTAAGCCAGAGTATCGCACCGATTACGGACCTGACCGCCGACTGCAGCGAAATGTCCAGAGAAATCACCCGCCTGGAACATTTTTTGAAGCACCCTTATTTTGCAAGGATTGATTTTCTGTTTGAAGGCGATGAATCGCCGGAACAAATCTATATCGGCCGGACCGCCCTTACGGCAAAAAATTCTGCCAAAATCTTTGTATATGACTGGCGCTCCCCGATTGCCAGCGTGTTCTACCGCTTCCTAACCGGAGCCGCGTTTTATGACGCGCCTGCGGGACGCATCACAGGGGAGGTGACAAGGAAACGACAGTATGAGATTCAAGACGGCGGTCTGCGCTATTTTTTTGATACAGACCGAACGATCAGCGATGAAATTTTAAAACAGCTTCTTTCTAAAAATACATCGCCGAAAATGAAAACGATTATCGAAACGATCCAAAAAGAACAGGATATTGTCATACGCAATATGGAGCATGATCTGCTCATGATCCAAGGGGTCGCCGGCAGCGGAAAAACCTCGGTTGCGCTGCATCGGGCGGCTTATCTGATGTACCAGGGACTGCAGGCCCGGTTATCCGCAAACAACATCCTGATCCTTTCCCCAAATACTACGTTCGAACAGTACATTTCCGATGTTCTTCCCCAGCTCGGTGAGGAAAATGTTGTTTCTATGGTATTTGAAGATCTGCTCCATCATGTGCTCCAGGATGTGTGCGACTCCCACACCATCCAGCCGCACCAGGCATATCTGGAACAAGCCGTTGCCTGCGGCGAAGAAAAGGAATGGATAAAAAGCAGGATCCGGTTCAAGACATCCGAAGCTTTTCGGCAAATCCTAAATCAGTATATAGAAGATATCCCACGCTATGAGATCGCTTTTGAGGATATTTATTGGGAAAGCGACTGTATCGCCGCAAAAGAGGAACTGAAAGCATTTGTTACCGAACGCCCGCATCTTAGGCTGGCAGAACGTCTTGCGCTTTTGGAAAAAAGAATTTTGGAGGATCCGCTGCTGCTCGAAAAACATGCCAGCCGCGAAGACAAAAACCGGATTTTACAAAAACTGCAAACATGCACCAAGCTGCGTTTTTTTCATCTATACCGCAGGTTATGGGAAAATAAATCCTATTTCAGCGGCAGGCAGGCCCGAAAGATCAGATCTGATACACTGCAACGCCTGTCGTCAGGCCAGATTGGTTTTGACGACGCGATTGCCATGCTTTATCTGTATGTTAAGATCTACGGCAGCAGAGACTACCAATTGATCCGCCATGTAATTATTGACGAAGCCCAGGACTACTACCCGCTGCAGTATGAAATTTTGCACATGCTTTTTCCAAATGCAAAGTACACGGTACTGGGCGATATCAACCAGACGCTGACCAAACAGGAAACGCTTTCCTTTTACGGGGAAGTCGCTCAAATCCTGAAAAAGAAACAGGACTGCCTGGTCACGCTGAATAAAAGTTTCCGCTGTACCAATGAAATCCTGCAGTTTGGCCTGCAGTTTATCGGCCGCAGGCCGCAGATCAGCAGCTTTAACCGAAGCGGGGAAAGCGTAACTGTCATGGCATCCGCGGACAAGGACGCTTATCTTTCGCACATCGCACAGGAATTAAAACATTGCCGGGACAACGGTTACGCATCCATCTGCCTGCTCTGTAAAACAGAGAAGAACTGCGAAGAACTGTTTCGCTGGTTAAGCCCCTCGCTCCATGTGCAGCAAATCAACGACCATATGCCGGAACACCTGCGCGGGGCCTTTCTCCTGCCCTCCTACCAGACGAAAGGGCTGGAATTTGACGCGGTCATTGTATGCGATGCAGACGCGCAAAATTATACAGATGCGAATGATCGTAAACTTTTATACATTTCCTGTACCAGGGCACTGCATAAATTAAGCATCTTTAGTCTTGGAACGCTGACTCCCCTGATTAAAAAGGACGCATAACCTACCAAAATATCTCAAATGTTCACGCCGGATAGCAAAAACCAGAGGTGTACCGGGGATCACCTCGGTTTTTGCCCCGGCACGCTTTCGCAGGCTGCCTATCTGATTTTTGTCTGCTGCTCTTGCAGAAAAACCTCTCACGCACAGCAGGACGTCGTTTACAAAAATCGTTCAGCTTCTTCTTCTGACAAGGCGAATTGATCCATAATTATTTCTTTTATTTTTATTTGGCTTAATCTCAAATTACGCAGTATGTTTACAGTTCCATAAATGCCCTGTATACGGCCTTCTTCCCGGCCTTCTTCCCGGCCTTCTTCCCGGCCTTCTTCCCGGCCTTTCTTCCGGCCTTCTTCCCGGCCTTTCTTCCGGCCTTCTTCCCGGCCCTCTAGCCAGCCTTCTTCCCGGCTTATTTTTTTTGCCTCCTGCAGTTCCGGCTCCATTAATTCTAATAATGCTGGACTCATATCACTGTCTCCTTTCCAATGGCTCATCCATTTTTTATTTGCGGCTGTAAAAACCTCCAAGACGGATTCTGCAAACTCCCGGTCTGCTTTCTGTTTGAAATTTTGGAACAGCTTCAAAAACCTGCTGATGTCGTTTTTCTTAGGATGTTTCGTCAGCAGCCTTAAATATGCGTGGTTTTCCTCTGTAAGTTCTTTGGTGACAATGATCTGCGTGGGAAAAAATATTTCCTCCCCGGATAAATAATAGATACCCGGATAAGGATTCGTAATGGTTGTTCCAGCTTCCTTGAAATAACCGAATAATCCATTTGGTTTGGCATCCCTTAATATAGAAACTGTAATGTCTTTTGCCTTAACCTCATTTACCGCTTTACCATAGGCTTTATAAAGACATCCGTACGCAACCGCTTTATAGTAAGTATCTATATTCAGGCGATCGTCCGGTGACTTATATTCCAGTATATTATACAACCGGAAAAGATAGCCGACTTCATTACGGATCCGGACTTTTTTTTCTTTTTTGATTATCAGCAGATCTATTTCCAAAGGTTTCATGTTCAAGTTGTATTCTCTTTCAAAAATCAAACTTTGGCGATCCTGCGCCAGTTCCAGATTCATGGCAGAAACAAAGGCGGGATGCCATTGGATTTTTTCTGGCTCGGTGCTTTTTCGTTCTTCGCTCATAGGCTGTCCTTTTCTGTTTAAAACTGGGGTTGCGTGGTAAAACGATCTTATTATCCCGCAAAATCTTCTTTATGATCCATAAGCTGCTTTTCTCCATAAAGAATCGTCGCATTCTTCTGTACCCGGTAATTTTTCGGGCTGATTCCAAATTTCTTTTTAAATGCTTTTGAGAAATTTAACTGGTCTTCATAACCGATTGCTCCGGAAATCTCCTTAATCGTATCGGGCGTGCTGACTAAAAGGTTTGCCGCCTTATACATCCGGTAGTCAATTAAAAATTTTTGTATCGAAATGCCCAGTTCTTTTTGAAAGGCACTGTTTAAATATGCCCTGCTGATGCCCAGGTGCCCTGCAATATCGGATACATTGATCCCGTCTTTATAATAATATTTAATGTACTCTACTGCAAGCTCCACATAAGCTTTTGTACTGTAACTGCTGTTTTCCTGTGTCCGTTTCTGGCTGCACTTGTCATGATAGTCAATCAGCCTGGAAAACAGGATCAGCATCCATGCCTCCCTGCGCAGGTCATTCGCAGACGTCAGCTTTCTGCACTCTAACATATGTTCAATGCATTCCGTAACGATTTTTGGCTCATCCGGTGATGGGAGTACCAGCTTGTGATCCGAAAAACCGCATTGCTTTAAAATCGCGTCAGCCCGGACGCCGTTAAATCCAATCCACGTATACTCCCAGGGATCTATGTTGTCAGAACCGTATGTAATCGGCTCATTTGGCCGGATCAAAAACATCTGTCCTGCGGATAATGAGTAAATTTTGCCATTATTTAACGAATAAAAACCTTTTCCTGATAAGATAAAATGAAGAATAAATTCGTTCCGTGTGTCGGTGCAAATATGGGACGGTTTGCAATTTTCCTTTCCCGCATGAATCAGGCTAATATCCAAAGATGTTTCCTTTAAATGCTCCAGACAACGGAACGTAACACTATCTGTATATTTTACATTACGCATGTCCGTGATCTCCTTTATATGATATGAAAAATTATTCAGCTTCAATGTAAAATAAATAACATGTTTATAGCGTTTACGATTTTGCAGGAACGTTTGAAACAGATTCGATTATACCATAAAATATGTTATTTTTCCATATCGAAATTAACATAAACGCATGAGATTATTCCATTTATGAAAAGTGTACAATAAAGTACAATACAAATGCCAAAAATATTAGAAACTATGTGTATACTGTTTCGCGCGGACGATGAGAATCCGATACAAATTTTCTATGAGACCGGCATCTGCAGGTGCCTTTTGTATCTGATCTTGCACATAACAAGCAAAAGAATAGGAAAGGAGATCAAGAAATGAAAAAGAAAATGGCCAGTCTTTTCCTGGCATGTATGATGCCGGCCCCGCTGCTGCTTTCCGGGTGCGGTGACAGCGGCCACGAAGGGAAGATCGAAATCGAACTGGTACAGTATAAGCCGGAGGCGGTAGACCTCTTTGAACAGATTGCTGAAAAGTTCAACAGTACGCATGACGATATCTACTTAAAAATCGAATCGCCGAATGATGCGACGACCATCTTAAAGACAAGGTTTGTCCGTGATGATTATCCGGATATTATCGGAATCGGAGGGGATATTAACTATTCCTATTTTATCGATTCCGACATTTTAGCGGATGTGTCGGATTATGCCGGAATGGCGGATATTAATCCAGGTTACATTGATATTCTGGAAGGGTTGGAATTTGTACCGACCGAAGGCACTTACGGCATTCCATACGTAGCAAACGCGGCCGGGATCTTATACAACCGCGCAATGTTCCAGGAACACGGCTGGCAGATTCCGACTACCTGGGAAGAACTGATGACGCTGTGCGATACGATCCAGTCCGAAGGGATTCTGCCATTCTATTTCGGATTTAAGGATACCTGGACCTGTCTTGCGCCGTGGAACGCGCTGGCGGTTGATCTGGCCCCGGCGGATATCTGTAAGCAGGTAAACAGCGGAAACGCAACATTCAGCGAACATTACCGGGTAATCGCGGAAAAAATGTTAAAGCTGCTGGATTACGGAGAGGAAGGACCGTTTGCTTACGGGTACAACGATGCCTGTACGGCTTTTGCAAACGGGGAATCCGCGATGTATACAATCGGAAGCTACGCCGTACCGCAGATCCAGTCCGTAAATCCAGATATGGATATTGATTCGTTTGTTATGCCGGGCAGCAATGAAACGGACGGAAATACACTCAATTCCGGTGTCGATCTGCAGTTTTGCGTGACCAAAGACTGCCCGAACAAGGAAGCTGCTTATCAGGTCATCGATTTTCTGTTGGAAGATGAAAATGTACAGATGTATCTGGACGATCAGAAAGCAGTACCATGCAAAAGCGGAAACTTTACGCTGGCTTCCAATCTGGACGGAATGACCAATTATATCACCTCCGGCAATATGACCGACTACCAGGATCACTACTATCCTTCGGAAATGGCGGTAGACGCGCAGATCCAGACACTGCTGATTGAAAAAGACGTGGATCGGTTTTTGTCAAAATTTGACACCGACTGGGCAAGGTATAACCGCGATATCATCCGTATGGTCCAGGAATATGAGTCACAGCATTAACCAGGAAGAACGGAAAGGAGAACAGAGACATGAAAAATATGAACGACAGGCAGCGTACCTATTTTCTTATGACAGTGCCGATTTTAATCTTGTTTTTTTTGTTTAATACGCTGCCTTTGATCAAGGGCGTGATTTACAGTTTTACCAACTTCAGAGGGTACGGCTCCTATGATTACGTAGGCCTGCGCAATTACATAGATTTGTTTTCTGACGGACGCGTCGGAAATTCCTATATCTTTACGATTAAAATGGCCCTTGTAACAACAGTCATTGTAAATGTGATCAGCCTCGTGCTGGCGCTTGGCTTAAACAGCAAAATTAAATTTAAAAGTACGCTCAGGGGACTTTATTTTGTACCGAATATCCTCGGCGCGCTCGTTGTAGGCTATATTTTCAACTATTTCTTTACGTATATCATCCCGGCCCTGATCAATATGATGGGCGGCGAGGGGACCAGTATCCTGGCCAGCCAGAAATGGGCCTGGGTTGCGATCGTGATCGTCTGTGCATGGCAGGCCATTGCGATGAATACAATTATCTACATTTCCGGGCTGCAGACCGTACCGGAAGATGTATACGAAGCAGGATCCATTGACGGCGCAACCGGATGGGCACAGTTCAAGCACCTGACATTCCCGCTGATTATCCCGTTCTTTAGTATCAACATGGTATTGTGCGTAAAAAACTTTTTAATGGTATTCGACCAGATCATGGCTTTGACCAAGGGCGGCCCTGCACAGAGTACAGAATCCATTTCCTACCTGATTTACAATAATGGTATGTCCGGCGGACAGTTTGGTTTCCAAAGCGCAAACGCCGTATTGTTCTTTGTCATTATCGTGATCTTCTCTGTTACGCAGCTTACAATTACAGGTAAAAAGGAGGAACAGTTATAATGAGTGAAAAAAAAGCAACCGAAAGATATAACTGGCCGGTCACGATCCTGTTGATCATCGGACTCATTACGATCATTTTTCCGCTGTATATGACTATCGTGATCGCATTTAAGCAGCCATCGGAAATGACCAATTCCATTTCCGGCATTTTGTCCCTGCCTAAGCACTGGAGCCTTGCAAACTTTGCGGAAGCCATGCGTGTCACAGACTTTTGGCGTTCCCTGTTCAACAGCTTTTCGATTTCGGCCGTCACCGTTGTCATTTCCGTACTGGTACATTCCATGATCGGCTACGCGGTAGGCCGCAACAAAGCGAAAAATAAATGGTATAATTTCGTATACTTGTATATTGTCAGCGGTATGTTTGTACCGTTCGCAATTTTGATGATGCCTCTCGTAAAACAGACCGCACAGATGGGGATCGCAAATATCGTCGGCGTAATCCTGTGCTATGTCGTATTTTACATGCCGATGAACCTGATGTTATATTCCGGCTATCTGACCAATATTCCAATCGCATTGGAAGAAGCTGCACGCATAGACGGAGCCACCACCTGGACGACCTACTGGAAGATCATCTTCCCGATTATGAAGCCAATGCATGCAACCGTAGCCGTCATTACCGTGCTCGGCGTATGGAACGATGTCATGACACCGCTTGTGATTATGTCCGGCAGCGGCTTAAATACACTGCCTTTGGCACAGATGACATTCCAGACACAGTTCGGTACGAACTATAACCTGGCATTTGCATCTTACCTGCTGGCATTGCTGCCGATCCTTGTATTCTATATTATTTGTCAAAAACAAATTCTGAATGGTGTTGTAAATGGTGCTGTAAAATAGTATAATAAGAACAGGGGCCGGATGTCGACAGGTGTTGGCACCCGGCCATTTCTAGAATGGGTGAAAGGTGAAATCATTATGAAGCATATTTCTTATAATGAAAAAACAAAAGTATTTAAACTGCATACAAAAAACAGTGTCTATCAGATGCAGGTAAGGGACTATGACACCCTGGCTCACTTATATTTCGGCGCAGATATCGGAGACAGCGACGCTTCGCACCGGATCATCAGCCTGGACCGCGGATTTTCCGGTAACCCTTATGAAGCCGGGGACGACCGTACTTTCTCTTTGGACGTGCTGCCGCAGGAATACTCCGGATATGGAAACGGAGACTACCGGATTAACGCGCTCGAAGTCACGCACGAGGACGGAAGCGACGCCATTCATCTGCGCTATGAATCTTACCAGATGACAGAGGGCAAGTATTCTCTCAAAGGGCTCCCGTGCATGTTCGGCAATGCCGAAGAAGCCGAAACGTTAGAGATCGTATTATACGACCGGATTACAAACCTTAAAGTTCATCTGCTGTACGGTGTTTTTTATGACCTGGATGTTATTACGCGGTCCGTTCGAATCGAAAACAAAGGCGACCGGACAGTTACCATCCAGCGCGCTATGTCCATGGAAATGGATTATCCGAATAAACATATGGACCTGATCCACTTTTACGGAAGACATTCCATGGAACGTCTGACCGAACGCCTACCGCTTTACCACGGCGTACAGTCGGTAGAAAGCAAGCGCGGGATGTCCAGTCATCAGCACAACCCATTTGTGATACTATGTGACCGCGGCACGAGTGAAAAGCATGGAGACTGCTATGGATTTGCCCTTGCCTACAGCGGCAACTTCCGCTGCGAAATTGAAGTAGACCAAATGGAACAGGCCAGACTTGTCATCGGTATCCATCCATATCATTTTTCTTTCCGCCTGAATACAGGAGATGTGTTTGAAACGCCGGAAGTCATTATGGCTTACTCGTCCGAAGGGTTGTCCGGGCTGTCGCATATTTACCATGACGCATACCGTTCCAATCTGATCCGCAGTAAATATGTCACTGCCCCAAGGCCGATCCTCGTGAACAACTGGGAAGCTACTTATTTTAATTTTGATGAAGAAAAATTATACAATATCGCAAAAAACGCCAAAGAAATCGGCCTGGATATGTTTGTCCTGGACGACGGCTGGTTTGGAAAACGTGATACGGACTATTCGGGACTGGGCGACTGGGTTGTAAATGAATCCAAAATCAAAGGCGGGCTGCCGCATCTGGTATCGCGGATCAAAGCACTTGGGATGAAGTTCGGCCTTTGGATTGAGCCGGAAATGGTGTCCGAAGACAGTGACCTCTACCGCAACCATCCGGACTGGATCCTGCGGATCCCGCAGCGGAATATGACCAGAAGCCGCCACCAGCTCAACCTGGATATTACAAGGAAAGAAGTCCGCGATTATGTCATGGCGCAGATTTTCCGCGTCCTGGATAGCTGCGGCGCGGATTATGTGAAATGGGACATGAACCGCAGCGTAGCCAATGTCTATTCCTCCGCGCTTCCAAGCGAGCGCCAGGGAGAAGTGTTCCACCGCTATATGCTCGGCGTCTATGAAATGATGGAACAGCTTGTTACCCGTTACCCGGATCTGTTATTTGAAAACTGTGCCGGCGGCGGCGGAAGATTTGATGCCGGTATGCTGTATTATTCTCCGCAGATCTGGTGCAGCGACAATACGGACGCCATTGACCGCCTGAAAATCCAGTATGGCACTTCATTCGGCTATCCGATCAGTACGATGGGCGCGCATGTCAGCGTCTGCCCGAACCACCAGACCGGACGTACGACACCGTTTGAAACAAGGGCCGTTGTCGCTAGCGCGGGAACATTTGGATTTGAACTGGATCTGGAACATCTGACCCCGGAAGAAAGGGAGATGGCCCAAAAGCAGATTCAAGAATATAAAAAGATCGAACATTTGGTTCAGACCGGAGATTATTATCGGCTGTCAGATCCATTCCGAAATGACGATTATGTAATCTGGCAGTTTGTATCCAAAGATAAAAAAGAAACAGTAGTCAACGGCGTACAGCTTCGCAATGAACCGAATCCGCATATTCACCTGATCTACCTGGACGGGCTGCTGCCGCAGGAGCATTACGAAGATCTGGCTACCGGGTCCGTTTATACCGGGGCAGCGCTGATGAAAGCCGGAATCCCGTTGCCGGTAGGCAAAGGGGATTACCAGCCGATTCAATTCCATTTCATAAAGACGGACAAGCATTAAGCGATTTCTTACAGACCGTATCCAAACGCAGGGTACGGGTAAACAAACAAAAATAACATCCAAAAACCGCCGGCAGTTTATCTGCCGGCGGTTCCAGAAAATTCAATCCGTTCACTTTTTCTGCCGCTTTATAACTGCAGCACCTGTTCCCTGACATAATCCACGCTTCCCGCGGACATGCTGAACTCATCCAGCCCTAATTTTAAAAGCTGCGGCACTGCCCTGGCATCTCCGGCCATCTCTCCGCACATGCCGACCTTAATCCCTTCTTGATGTCCGGCGCGGATGATCTCTCCGATTGCCTTGATCACTGCCGGATGGAAGTAATCATACCGGTCCGCGATTTTTTTATTGCCGCGGTCGACCGCCAGCAGATATTGCGTCAGGTCGTTTGTACCGATGCTGAAAAAATCTGCCTCTTTCGCAAATTCCTCCGCCAAAAGCACACTTGCAGGCGTCTCCATCATCATACCCATTTCGATCTTTTCATCATATGGAATCTGTTCCGCGGACAATTCCCGCATGCATTCCCGTGTAATCTCCTTTGCCTGGCGCAGTTCCTCTACCGAAATAATCATAGGGAACATAATCCGGATCTTTCCATAGGCACTCGCACGCAGAATCGCGCGTAGCTGCGTCTTGAACATATCTTTCATATCCAGGGAAATCCGGATCGCCCGCCAGCCAAGGAACGGGTTTTCTTCTTCTTCGAATGTAAAATAGGACAGGCTTTTATCTCCGCCGATGTCCAGCGTACGGATGGTCAGTTCCTGCGGGATCAATTCGGCTGCTTCTTTATATACGGCAAACTGTTCTTCCTCTGTCGGAAAATGTGTATTTTCCATATACAAAAACTCACTGCGGAATAAGCCGACGCCGTCGATATTCATTGGCAACGCCTGTTTGATGCCTTCGGCGTTTCCTACATTGGCACACAAGAAGATGCGCTTTCCTTCTTTGGTTACCGCCGGTTTGTCACGCAGGCTCTTTAACCGCTCGCATTCCTTTTCATACGCTTCCCTGGCTGCCTGATATTCCGCCAGTGTGGCATCGTCCGGATCTGTTACAATAATTCCTTTTCCCGCGTCCATACACACCGTCATGCCGTCCGTTAATTTGGATAAAATGCCGGATACGCCCACGAGTATCGGTATGTTCATGCTTTTGGCTAAAATAGAAACATGGCTTGTGACGCCTCCCTCTTCGGTCAGGATTCCTTTTACAAACTGCGGATCAATCTGTACGGTATCCGACGGATATAAATCCTTTGCAGCCACAATGGTTTCTGTACGGATACTCCCCAGGTCCGGAAGCGTAACGCCCTTTAACTCTGCCATCAAACGCTTTCCGATATCCCGAACATCAGCCGCGCGTTCCCGCATATAGTCGTCGTCCATCACTTCGAACAGGGCCGCAAATTCTTCGATTGTATCCTGCAGCGCCAACTGCACATTTTTATGTTCGTCACTGATCTTAGCTTCCACGCCATCCTGCAGTGCAAAATCCCCGGCAATTTCCAGATGCGCTGCAAAAATCTCATTTTTGGAAGTCAGTGCCTCTAATTCTTTCATGACCGCCGCTTTGGCCGCGGCAAATTTCCCTTTTTCTTCCTCGGCCTGGCCGTCTGCAATCATGCCGGCGGACGCGGTCAGATCCGGCTGCAGATATTTCAATACTTTCGCAACAGCAATCCCCCTGGATGCCGTTTTTTCAACGGAAATCTTTTCCATGCCTTACTCTCCCAATCCGCTCTCAATCAAAGAAATGATTGTTTTCATATCTTCCTCTTCGGTTGCTCCGTCACACTGGATTTCTACTTCCGTACCGCATTTGATCGCGGCAGACATAATATTTAAGATACTTTTTGCCTGTATGTTTTTATTTCCATAGAGAATGCGGACATCCGAATCGCATTTTCCCGCTGCCTGCGCAAGGATCGCTGCCGGCCTCGCATGAAGCCCCGACTGATTCTGTATCGTTATTTTCTGTGATATCATGGCTGTCTTCCCCCTTGTTTTTTTCGCTATACTTCTACACCAAAATGTTCAAACAGGATGTTTTCCGCTTCCAGGTTCCAAAGCCCCCTGTTTTTCTTGCACGCTTCATCTAACTTGCGAAACAGCGGATCCGTTTCTCCCAGTTTTGCAAAATCTTCAATTGCCGTCAGCGGCATATCAAACTGCGTATAGGTCAATTTTTTACCGCCCGGGATTTTCGGCAGATGCAACGTTGCGTCCGCGATGCTGTCAATCCCGCCGACATGCGTCACCATAACCGCCGGTTCGATTTTTCCTTTTGCCGCCAGGTCGTTGGCTTCGATCAGGTCGTCATTATTTCCGCCGGTCGTGCCTACAATATGCTGGCTCGTATAATGAACGTCATATAAATTGATCTCCGCCTTAAACTGGTTATCCGTCGGGCCTGCAAAGAAGTTCATACAGCCGTCAAACGCCAGAATCTGATCGCCGAGTTCCGCTACCGCGCGGTTTGGAATATAAACAAAGACATCGTCATAACCCTTTCCCCCGGTAATTTCCACAAGCTCTTTGACCGGATCCGCCATTTTTGCCGTATTAACATACTGCAGCTCTACGCCGTGTTTTTGTGCGTATGACTCCGGAATCACCTCACGCGCACGCGCAAGCTTTGCATCGTCGATATCTGTTACAACGATACGCTTAGGCTTATTTTCAAACTGTATGCCGTAGCTGACCGCACCAAGCCCCATCGGGCCGCAGCCGCCCAAAATAATAATATCGCCGCCTTCTTTGGTTCCGCCTGCCAGATCATGGTTGCGTTTATTTGTATGGTAGTTGCCATGGTAACCGCCGATAATACAGCTCATCGGCTCGCCGAGCGACGCTTCAAAAAAGCTGGCGCCCTCATACGGCATCAGGCATCCGAGTTCCATTACTTCATGCGGGATAATGCAGTACGTACAAGCTCCGCCAAAATATTCATAGGAGTATCCCGGGGAAGCAAGGCTGCCCTTATAGTTTAACGCTGGCTGCTGCGCAAATTTCATACCCGGCTGAAACTGGTCTTTCCATCGATCGCCGACCTCTACGATGACGCCCGCAAATTCATGCCCGATAATGATCGGATTGGTATCGATATTCTGCGGTGCACGTTTATGCTTCTTGCCCTGCTCAACAAGCTTGTAGGTAGACATGCAAATACTGTCGCTGATTACTTTTACTAAAATCTCGTCCTCTTTGATTGGCGGCAGTTCAAACTCTTCCAGCCGCAAATCTCTTGTTCCATACATCCTGACTGCTTTTGTCTTCATGATTCCTCTCCTTATCTGCTTTCATGATGATCCTGTCTGTATTATACCGCGTCCCGCGGATTTCCATTATCCAATAGGCTGGATTTCTACCTGTTTTACCAGTTCATCCACCAATTCCCTTGTCGGCGGTTTCGTTCCAATTGTCGTGACCGCGCCTGCCGAAGCCGCCATACACAGCCGCACCGTCTGTTCCTGATCCAGTTTCTGGTCCCATGCGTAAGCTAACGCTGCTACCATGGCATCTCCAGCTCCAACCGTCGAATGCGCCTTGACAGCCAGGGCCGGACATTTTACCTGATATCCCTCCTGCACCATCATAGCGCCGCTTTTTCCCATAGAAACGGCAACTGTTTCGATTCCCCTGCTCCGCAGTTCCTGTGCCGCCTGAAGCAGTTCTTCGATCGAAGCGCGGTAATCATACTGAAAATATTCCTCCAGCTCCACACGGTTCGGTTTAATAATATCCGGCCCGGCTTCCAGGGCATTACGAAACTGCGCGCCGTCTGCGTCCAGCAGTACTTTCGCGCCATGCGCATGGACAGTGCGTATGATTTTCGCGTAAATCTGCTGGTCCACGCCGTTTGGAATACTTCCTGCCAAAATAAACAGCGTATGGCTGTCGGCATACCCTTCCAGCTTTTTCATCAACTGTTCCTGCTGTGCAACCGTGATTTCCGGACCCGGTTCATTTAATTCCGTTAATTCACCGTTACTCTCGTATACTTTTGTATTCGTGCGCGTTTCTCCGTCCACCCATAAAAAGTCATTCGAAATCCCGCTGTCATTTAATACGGACTCAATTGTCCTGCCCGCGTTTCCTCCTAAAAATCCGACTGCGATACTCGTACCGCCCAGTTCCCGGATCGTCTTGGATACGTTGATCCCTTTGCCGCCCGCGTCATACTCCACTTTCTGAATCCGGTTCAGGCCACCGGGCTGCAACCGGTCGATTTCAATTGTTTTATCAATTGCCGGATTCATTGTAACAGTTACGATCATAGATCTTACTCCTTTCCAGCCAAAATCTGATAAACGGTATCTACATCCCCTGCCATCAGTTTTTCTGCCGCGGAATCATCCAGCATCTTATCCGCGATCACGGAAAGGATCTCCAAATGCTCTTCCCCAACACCCGCAATTCCGATTACCACATGCACTTCATTTCCGCCCCAGTCAATCCCTTTCGGAAACGTCATAACCGCGATACCGGACGCTTTGATTTCTTTTTTTGCCGCTTCTACGCCATGCGGCAGCGCAAGCCCATTTCCCATAAACGTAGAAAAGGACTGTTCCCTTTCGATCATGGCGTCTACGTACGGCTGGTCTACATAACCGCTGTCTACTAACATCTGTCCAACGGTGCGGATAACCTGTTCCTGTGTATCCGGCTCACAGTTTACGCGGATATTTTCACGGTAAAGAAGTTCCTTTTTTTCCGGTGCGGCTTCTTCTTTTTTCTTTTTAAATAACATGCATATTTCCTCCTTTTTTTGTCTGCTTATACATTTTTTTGTGTTTATTTCCTGTAATTTCCTCTTTCTGTAAATATTATAAGGCACTATGCCCATAATATTCAACGAAAACAAGATGAAATTTGGCATTATTACATAGTGCCATTTCTGGACGGCGCCGCTGTGCACAGCCATCACAGCTTTCCGGCCGCCCGCTAGAGTTACAGACGCGCAATATACTGGTTAAAATACTTTTTCAGGTTTCGTGACAGCAGATCCCGCACCTCTTCCTTATTTCCGCCCGCTACCACATCCATAAACGCATAATCTTCAATCAGCATACTGCTGACATGGCCCATAATATCGTTATTAATTTTCACATTGTCATCCACCGGAACCAGCATAATAAATACCGTCCTGATCCCTTTCAAATATTCATGGACAAACGGCCCAAGGTCCTTGGTCAGGCATACGGAAAACGCAGGACGTATCACGCCTCCGGTACGGCAGTGCAGCAGCGCAAATCCAAATTCCGCGAATATCTGGCTTGAAATATGCTCCCGCCGCAAAATATCCTCGCGAATCATTTCCTGGCGGTCCGGATACGGAGACATTTTCTCCGCAACCGCAATCAGAAGCTCTCCAAAGCTGATCTGATTATCGACCTTAAACAAATCCATATATTTGATAATCGCCTGGATCTGCGCCGCAACCAGGTTAATCTCTTCCAACTGCAGAGAAAACTCATCCGCCGCTTTCTGCTTTTTAGGCATCCGTTCATATTTGTAAATCATCCGCCGGATGCTGTCAATATCCTTTTCATTTAACAGCGGATTGACAAATACCACCGGCGCGTCCGTCTGCTCGATCGGAACACTGGATATAAAAAAGTCTACCTTGCTGGCAATATACGGCGTAATATCGTTTTTTCCATAAGCGGTCAGAATCATACGGTCACGAAACATCTTTTCCAATTTGGAACACATCAGGCGGGATATCCCAATGCCGCTGGAACAAACCACGCCCGCCTGCACTTTACGGATCTGTTCCTGCCTGCCCTCCAGACGTACAATCGCCGCGCCGAAATGGACTGCCAGAAAGCCGATCTCCTGTTCCGGCACTTTCTTTCCGGTATAATCCTCCAGGACATGCGCAACCCGCTCACAGTTTGCGTAAATCTGCGGATAACTAAGACGGATCTCTTCCAGTACCGGATTTTGGATCTGCATTCCATACATCAGCCGGATCAAGGTCGGCTGCAGATGCGCCAGCAGGCCCTGGATAAATTCGTCATCCTGTTTGAGCAGATAAGCCTGCCCGCGGTCAAACACATCGATCATTTCATTTACGAGCTGCTGGAGCTTACGCGTTTCAAACTCCATCTGCTCTTCATCTGCCCACTGGATCCGTTCGTGCTTGGCACCCTTGATATGCAGGCAGATATAGGATACTTCCACCTCCGGAATCGTGATTCCAAACTCTTTTTCCAGCATCCGGACAATCGAACGGGCAAGCTTATAATCTTCATCCTCTGTAACAGAATGCTCCCAGCCCCCGCCCGATTCAATCACCTCGTTTTTCAAAATCCGGTTCACGGCTATCGACGTATGGATAATCAGGCCAACATAAGAATTTTCCGTAAGCGTTAACACCCGGTCATGATCGATTCCGGTAATACAGTCCATAACCCGTTTCATCACATCGTTATTTAAAATCTGCCCAATATTGCTTTTTTTCAAAGAGTCATACCGCACGGGGGCATCCCCTTCCGCTCCGTAAGCTTCCCGCACCAGCCGCGTATCTATATTTTCGCTAATAAAGGCACGGATTGCCCGCCGATAGCTGGCTTCGCTTCCTTCAATCGTAATGCCGCTGCCTGGTTTTCGGATCACAAACAGCCCAAAACGGCCAAGCCATCCTTCTACCGCTTCCAGATCGGCACTCACCGTCGCCTCACTGACCCCGAACTGGCTGCTGTAATAGTATAATTTACGCAGTCCTTTTTCCTTTAATATTTCGAGCACCAGCCGTTTCCTGCGTTCCTCCCGGTTGCTGACATCATAATCGTCCCCTGCGCTGCATACAGCAAGCAGGCGTGCTTTCTGCGCATCGCTTCCGTCAATCCAGACGCCTACCCCTGTTTTTGACTCAAACGTAAGCTCGTATGCTTTTAACGGTGTTTGGATCGATTCCAGTTCCCTCTGCACGGTCCTGCGGCTGACGCCGATTTGCTCCGCCAGATTTTTTACGGAAACAGCATCCGGCTCTTTTAGCAGAACCTGAAGAATCTGTTTCATCCTTGGCGTAAGTTCCATTCTAAACCTCTCTTAAACTAAACTCTTTGATTCAAAACTCCCTTGATAAAATCCCTTATATAATCTTTTTTGCCATCTTTTTAGGAAAATCCTGTTTTACAAATTCCGTTTTTTCAGATCCTCCACAAGCGCATCATATTCCGGAGCAGCCAGGAAATTGGTGATCAGGATCCGTTCCGCGTTCGGATTGCTGTGTGCAGCCCGCTCTCCCAGCTCCTGATGTGTGACGACGATCTGGACATCCGCAGGGATCGAAGATACCGGCGTATGGATGACCTCAATTCCCTGAATACCCGCAGCCGCGATCTTTTTCTTGAGTACCGTAGCCCCCATCGCACTAGAACCCATACCGGCATCACACGCAAACGCGATCTTGTTTACCTTTGCGCCGGAAGCATTGCCCGCGGATGCCGCTCTTGCTGCCGTCGGGGCAGGCGCCGCGGTTCCTTTTGCCTGGCTCTTCATCGCGTCTTTCTTGGCCTGCGCTTCTTCGAGCGAAGCATCTTTGCCCATAAATTTCAGCAGCGGCACCGCAATCGCAAACGATACAGCCGTAGAAAGCAGCACGCCTGCAAATAACCCCAGATAACTGTGGCGTTCCGCCATCATGGTAATCGCAATAATACTCCCTGGAGAAGCCGGAGCTACAAGCCCAACCTTAAATAATGTAAACGTAAGGATCGCCGTCGCATTTCCGGCAATTGTCGCTAAAAGCAGGAATGGATTCATCAGAATATACGGAAAATAAATCTCGTGGATCCCGCCTAAAAAATGAATAATTACCGCGCCCGGCGCAGAACTTTTCGCACTTCCTTTTCCTGCGATACAATATGCCAGCAGTACGCCTAACCCCGGGCCTGGATTTGCCTCCAGCAGGAAGAAAATGGATTTGCCGGCTTCCTCTACCTGCTGAATCCCCATCGGCGAGAAGATCCCTTGGTTAATCGCGTTATTTAAGAACAATACTTTTGCCGGTTCAATAAAGATACTCGTTAACGGCAGCAGACTGTGCGCGACTAAAAACTCTACGCCCGAACTAAGCAGGTTCGTCAGCCCGCTTACAATCGGCGTAATACCAACAAAAGCAAAAATACAAAGTACCGCGCCTAAAATACCAACGGAAAAATTGTTTACCAGCATTTCAAAACCTGCCGGAATATGTCCGTCCGCCGCCTTGTCAAACTTCTTAATCACCCATGCGGATAACGGGCCGACTACCATGGCGCCAAGAAACATCGGGCTGCCCGGCGCCGCTACAATCACGCCCATGGTCGCAATCGCGCCAATCACGCCCCCGCGGTCCCCCGCTACCACTTTACCCCCGGTATAAGCAATCAGTAACGGAAGCAGCGTCGTAGACATTGGGGTTACTAGGTTCGCAAAATTCTCATTTGGAAGCCATCCGGTTTCAATGAAAAAAGCAGTAATAAGCCCCCAGGCAATAAACGCGCCAATATTCGGCATTACCATACCGCTTAAAAACCTTCCAAATTTTTGTACTTGTTCTTTCATATCACACCTCTTTTATGATTTCTGTCGATTTCTATGTATGATCCCGCATGACTGGCCAGCCATCCCACGCCGCGGCCTTCGGTTTTGTCGGCTGCGGCACTGTTGCTGACTCTATTATACGTTGAAACGGATTGCAGATTCAAGCAATAGAAAAAGAGATTTGGCACTATGACTTAATGCCAAATCTCCTGTTCTATTTCGCTGATTCTTCTACAGACTGCACAAAGATTTCCCGGTCCCCGGAAAATACTTCTTACAATTTGTATTTCCCGGATCAGCTTTGGCCGTTAATCATTGATATCTTTTAATCATTGATATCTTTTTCATACTCCAGGATTTTTCCTGTCTTTGCGTGAATCTTATATTCATATTCATAAATCCCATTGACCAGCTCGATCTCATAAACCGGAACGCCGTCATCCATATCAAATTTCGCTTTTACAACCGCAGCGCCGGATACCTTCGAAAGCGCGATCTGTTTTGCTTTTGCCAATCCGATATAGCCTTTGGAACTGTCCGCAGAATCGGAAGATGCCGTGATTTTCCATTCATACGCAAGCAGCGCGCCCGTCCTCGCATGGTATTCCAGTGTATAACGTTTGCTGCCCGCGGTCATTTTTACCTTATAAAGATCAATCCCATCATCTGTTTTCCGAGACAGGTGCACGATTTTGCCGTTTTTCACCTGCTTTTTTGCCAGACTTTTGCATTTATCCTGGCTTATCAGCGGCTTTGTACGGTTTGTGCCTACAGACACCTTTTCCCAACCATATTCCAGCATTTTCGCATCGGAAACACGGTACGTAAGATCGTACTTTTTGTTCCCTTTCACCAGTTCTACATCATAAACCGGTACGCCGTCGCTAAAATCCCGCTCCACCTCCGTAATAGCGGCATTCGGAACTTTCTGCAATGCTTTCTGCCTGGCTGCGGCTACGCTGTTAAGCTTTGCGGCCTGCACATTGTCTGGCTGTGCTGATAATGCTGTGCACGCACAGCAAACCGTCAATAAAAATGCTGCGAAGTACTTTCCTGCTTTCATCCATTCATTCCTCCTATTTGATCAATTTGTGACGTTTCGCGGCAGTTTGGACTGCTTTGAAGCCGCCCATATTATTTTATCACAAAAAAATACATTTCAATATAGTTTATAAAAATTTAAGGGGATTTCCATTATTTTGGCAAGATGCTTTGCGCCGGTTCCAATCCATTCCGTTTTATGTTACACTATTGTCAAATGGTAATGGTACGCCCTGTCTTCCTTAAATTTAAGCCCATTTATGTTCCGGAGGATAAAAGTGAGAAAATATTTTAATACAGAGGGCCAATGCAGGCCGAAAGAACATTACATGGTTCCACTGGATGACCGATTAGCAAACATCCGCAGGCATTAATTATTTTATGGCAGAAGAATCTGTCAAAAGTGAAATTTATTTTTATGGGCAGGGAACTAGAAATCAGTTTGTTACCAACCACGGGCTGGATATGGATTTGGTGATCCGCAAATTTGCGGAGCATTTTACAGAAGTATATGGGCAGAATGATGAAAAGTTTGTAGAAGCTTACGGACGTAAATTCTTCCTTTTATATCTGAAGCCGATTATCAACGGCATCGGAAATTTTTATGTGGAAGCGCAGACACGGGATGCCAAGCGCACGGATGTCATTGTAGACTATCTTGGACAGCAGTTTATTATAGAACTGAAAATCTGGCATGGGAAGGAATACAACGAACGCGGCGAGCAGCAGCTTGCATCGTATCTGGATGCTTACCACCAAGAGCAGGGATATCTGATCCGTTTCAATTTTAATAAGAAAAAAGAAGTCGGTGTAAAAGAATATCTGCTCCACGGAAAACGAATTGTAGAAGCAACCGTATAAATTAAAAAGGGGCTGCCGCACGAAGCAAAATGCATTCCGTGCGACAGCCCTTTTTGCTTCCCATTTACTGGGTCTGCTGTGCTTTATTTATAATTTACAATCTTTCCGAAATCAGCCTTTAAGCTGGCGCCGCCTACGAGTCCGCCGTCGATATCCGGTTTGCCGAATAACTCAGCCGCATTGCCCGCGTTTACAGATCCGCCGTACTGGATCCTTACCGCATCCGCGGTAGCCTGGTCATACATTTCAGCGATGCAGGCACGGATTGCGCCGCATACTTCCTGCGCCTGGTCGGAAGTCGCTGTTTTGCCTGTGCCGATTGCCCAGATCGGTTCATAAGCGATTACCATCGAAGCAACCTGGTCTGCCGTAATATCTTTTAAATCCGATTTGATCTGCATCCGGATCCAGTCAAGCGTAATGCCCATTTCCCTCTGTTCTAATGTCTCGCCGCAGCAAAGGATCGGAACAAGGTTACTTGCAAATGCTTTCTTTACTTTTTTATTTAACAGCTCATCGGACTCCAGGAAATATTCACGTCTTTCCGAATGTCCGATAATTACATATTTTACGCCTGCGTCTACGAGCATTTCGGCAGAAATCTCACCGGTAAAAGCGCCCTTGTCTTCAAAGTACATATTTTCAGCGCCTACCGCTACATTGGTGCCTTTCACCGCTTCCACAACCGGTACGATATCAACAGCCGGTACACAGTAAACAACTTCCACATCGTCGCTTGCTACTAACGGTTTTAATTCTTCTACTAATTTTACAGCCTGGCTTGGCGTCATGTTCATTTTCCAGTTGCCGGCTACGATTTTTTTTCTTGCCATCTCCGCTTTTCATCCTTCCAAATTTATTGTCCGGCTTGATTGCGTTTGCTGTATCACAAAGCAAGCCATGATTTATGCACTGTTATTTGTCATTTGCCGCAGCTACGCCCGGAAGTTCTTTTCCTTCTAAGAATTCCAAAGAAGCGCCGCCGCCTGTTGAAATATGGGACATCTTGTCGCCAAATCCAAGCGTATTGACTGCCGCCGCGGAATCACCGCCGCCGATAATGGTCGTAGCGTCTGTTTCTGCCAAAGCCTTTGCCACCGCGATCGTACCTTCTGCGAGCGTCGGGTTCTCAAATACGCCCATCGGCCCGTTCCAGACAACTGTCTTTGCGGATTTTACGGCGTCCGCAAATAATTCCTGTGTTTTCGGCCCGATATCACAGCCCTGCCTGTCAGCCGGCATAGCGGAAGAATCACACACTTTTGTCTCAACAGCCGCGTCAATCGGATTTGGAAATTCTTTGATTGTAACGGCGTCTACCGGAAGCAACAGCTTCTTGCCGAGTTTTTCCGCTTTTGCAATCATTTCCTTACAGTAATCTACTTTCGTATCGTCAACCAGGGACGTTCCAATTTCATTGCCCTGCGCCTTTAAGAATGTATAAGCCATACCGCCGCCGATAATCAGGGTATCGCATTTTTCCAGTAAATTGTCAATTACATTTAACTTGTCCGCTACTTTCGCGCCGCCAAGGATCGCTACAAACGGACGTACCGGACTTTCTACCGCGTTTCCTAAGAAATCGATTTCTTTCTGCATTAAGTAGCCTACGACTGCCGTATCCACAAGCTGCGCAACACCTACGTTTGAGCAGTGCGCCCTGTGTGCCGTACCAAACGCGTCATTTACAAATACATCGCATAACGAAGCGAGGTCTTTGCTGAACTCTTCGCCGTTTTTGGTTTCTTCTTTTCTGTAGCGGGTATTTTCCAAAAGGATCACTTCGCCGTCTTTCATAGCGTCTACCGCTGCTTTTGCATTCGGCCCTACGACCTCATTGTCCGCGGCAAATTTTACTTCCTGGCCCAATAACTCGCTCAGCCGTTTTGCAACCGGTGCAAGCGATAATTCCGGCTTCGGCTCTCCCTTTGGCTTGCCAAGGTGTGAACACAGAATTACCTTTCCGCCGTCTGCAATTAATTTTTTGATCGTAGGAAGCGCTGCTACCAGACGATTTTCGTCGGTAATCGCACCATCTTTTAACGGTACATTGAAGTCACATCTGCACAGCACTTTTTTGCCTGCTACATTGATGTCGTCGACTGATTTTTTATTTAAACCCATGATTTTTTCCTCCTTAACACAGCAAAGGCCCGGCCCTTTTACGACCGGACCCTTTGTGAGTCTTTTACTGATTATGCTAACTCTGAGAAATACTTAATTGTACGAACCATCTGGGATGTATAGGAATTTTCGTTATCATACCAGGAAACTACCTGTACTTCGTACTGATCGTCTGAAACTTTGCTTACCATGGTCTGTGTAGCGTCAAACAGGGAACCAAATCTCATACCTACAATATCAGAAGATACGATTTCATCTTCATTGTATCCGAATGATTCATTTGCTGCTGCTTTCATTGCCGCGTTAATGCCTTCTACTGTAACGTCAGCTTTATTTACCACTGCTGTCAAAATGGTTGTAGAACCGGTAGGAGTCGGTACACGCTGTGCGGAACCGATCAGCTTGCCGTTTAATTCCGGAATAACAAGGCCGATTGCCTTTGCAGCACCTGTAGAGTTTGGAACAATATTTACCGCTGCTGCGCGGGATCTTCTTAAATCACCTTTTCTCTGCGGTCCGTCGAGTGTCATCTGATCGCCTGTATAAGCATGGATCGTTACCATGATACCGGACTGGATCGGTGCGTATTTGTTCAGCGCGTCAGCCATCGGTGCCAGGCAGTTTGTTGTACAGGAAGCTGCCGAAATAATTGTATCAGAAGCTGTTAATGTCTCATGATTTGTATTGAAAACGATTGTAGGAAGGTCTTTGCCTGCCGGTGCGGAAATAACAACCTTGCGAGCGCCTGCATTGATATGAGCCTGTGCTTTTTCCTTGCTTGTGTAGAAGCCCGAGCATTCCAAAACAACGTCAACCTTTAAATCACCCCATGGGCAATTGTTTGCGTCCGGGAATGCGTAAATCTTGATTTCTTTGCCGTCAACCGTGATGGAATCTTCCCCAGCAGATACTTTATCAGCCAATTCGTATTTGCCCTGTGAAGAATCATACTTTAACAGATGCGCCAGCATTTTTGGGCTTGTCAGGTCATTGATTGCGACTACTTCGTATCCTTCTGCCCCGAACATCTGTCTGAAAGCAAGACGGCCGATCCGGCCAAAACCATTGATTGCTACTCTTACTGCCATGTTTGTTTTCCTCCTAAACATATTTAAAAATTTTTATCTTATATAGATAAATACTTTAGATATATTGGATATCATATCCAAGCTGTTACCTATTTTACCCAATTTCGCACAAAAATTCAAGTACATTTATACAGTTTGTGAAAAATTTATCCAAAATATTTTTTCGCATTGACAACTATAACCAGAAAGTGCAGAATAATGCAAGGAAACATCGTATAATTAAATTGCTTTTTTATATAATTTTTTCATTTGCGCTTCTTAAAATGAAAACAAAGAAAGGAATCTTTATGTTTTGGGACACACATCTGCATTGCAATTTTTCCGGCGACAGCAGCAGCCGGCCGCAGGATATGGCAGAAGCGGCTGCTGCCCGCGGACTGCCCGGTATTTGCTTTACCGATCATCTGGACTACGATTACCCGCCGGACCCCGGCCTGTTCCTGTTCGATTCGGCAATTTATGAAAAAGAAATCAAAAAACTGCAAAAACAGTATGCGGGGCGTCTGGAGATCCTGCACGGAATCGAACTGGGCCTGCAGCCCCATCTGGCCAAACGGCACCGGCAGCTTTTGGCAGACTGCGCGTTTGATTTTGTGATCGGCTCCTCCCATGTCGTACATGGAATGGACCCCTATTACGCCGCTTACTATGATGGGCGCACAGAAGAGGAAGCCTATCTGGAATATTTTACCTCGATCTTGGAAAACATCCGTGCATTCCACGCATTTGACGTATACGGGCATATTGATTACGTCGTACGCTACGGGCCGAATAAAAACGCCCATTATACTTACGAAAAATTCCGCGCCGTGCTGGACGACATTTTAAAACTTCTGATTTCCCTTGGAAAAGGGATTGAAGTCAATACGGCAGGGTTTAAATACGGGCTGGGACATCCAAACCCTTGCGAAGAAATCCTAAAAAGATACCATGCGCTCGGCGGCGAAATCCTGACCGTCGGCGCCGACGCGCACGAACCGCGGCATGTAGGATACGATTTTCCAAAACTTCCGGCGCTATTGCGTAGCTGCGGTTTTTCCTACTATACGGTTTTTAAAAACCGCAGGCCGGAATTTATTCCAATTCCTTAGGAAACGCATGTAAATAAGGAACTGTCCCGAAATAACTTACCGATAGTCCGCAGGATTTTTCTTCGAGTGTGCCGCTAAAAAATCAGGCGCATAGCGGGCTATGTAACTGATTCTTTAGCGGTGCTATCGGAGAAAAAGACAAGGAATATGGTAAGTTATTTTGGGACAGTTCCTAACTTCACGCCTGCCCTTTAATCTTCTGGCGGATCCTTTGGAGCGCGTTATCAATCGATTTCGGTGTTTTCCCCATAGATTCCGCAATCTGGTGATAACTCATCCCTTCCAGATACAGCGCAAGCACCTGCCGCTCCATACGGCTTAAACACGCGTCTGCCTGTTTCATCACCTGCCGGACTGTCTCCTGGCTAATAAATAATGTCTCCGGATCGAGCGCAAAAAGCTGCGCTTCCAAATCCGGATACATGCCGTCCGGTCCTTCCTGTCCGGCGTTTAGCGGGATATACGTATTTAACGGCGCGTGTTTTTTTCGCTGGGATGCTTCTACTGCCGTATACATCTGCCTTGTGATACAAAGCTGCGCAAAATGGTAAAATGAGGTGTCTTTCTTTGGGCAGTAGTCCTGTACTGCTTTAAACAGCCCGATCATCCCCTCCTGAATCAGGTCTTCGGTTTCCCCTCCGATTAAATAGAGCGCATTGGCGCGTTTGCGTACGAGGTTTTTGTATTTTTCCATTAGATAGTCCATCACCTCTGTATGCCCGTCCCGAAGCCGTTCAATCAACTGTTCATCCGTTACATCCCTGTATTTATCCTGTTCCATATGATTTTTGTACATGATTCCAAATAAAATATCGTTTTGTATTTCCGCCCGGCGCAGAGCTCTAGCGGTAATATCTCTGGCGGACAATCTCATACAAAAGAACTGCCGCGGCGGCCGACGCGTTTAAGGAATCAATGTCCCCTTTCATCGGAATCGAAGCCGTCAGGTCACAATTTTCCTTTACGAGCCTGCTCACACCTGCCCCTTCACTGCCGACCACAAGTCCGATCGGGCCTGTCAGGTCCTGGCGGTACATCAGCTCGCCCTCCATATCCGCGCATACAAACCAGATGCCGTGCTCTTTTAACTGCTTGATGGTCTGCGTAATATTCGTTACTTTCGCTACTTTCGTATAATGGATCGCGCCCGCGGAAGCCTTGGCCACGGTCGCCGTCAATCCGGCCGCGCGCCGTTTTGGAATAATAACGCCATGCGCGCCGGCCAGATTTGCCGTACGGATCACCGCCCCCAGGTTGTGCGGGTCTTCTACGCTGTCCAAAATCACAATAAACGGCGGTTCCCCCGCTTCTTTCGCCTTTGCTAAGATCTCTTCGACTGACGCATATTCATAGGCCGCCGCTACAGCGATCACACCCTGATGTTTTTTCGTCTCCGACATACTGCCCAGCCGTTCTTTATCTACAAAGTTAATAATCGTATCATGCTTGCGCGCCTCCCGCACAATCGTCTGCACCGGCCCGTCTTTGCAGCCGTCCAGCACAAACAGCTTATCAATCGTCCTTCCTGACCGAAACGCTTCCAGCACGGCATTCCTGCCCTCAATTTTGGACAATTCCCCGTCCTGGTCCGGATCTACGATCGTCTCGTCCATAATAATCGTGTCTCTCGCGCTTTTATTTTTCCAGTTCGGATTCCTGCCCTCTTTTCGATCGCTGTTTTCTTTTTTTCTGCCGTATGTCCTTTCCCGTCCATTCCCATATTTTTTATTATGATCCATAGGATACCCCTCATTCTTTTGCTAACGTTTCCTCATATAGGTTCCGTGTTTCCGTCCCGGCACGCTCATTCGGCGTATAATGGTCCACCGCTTCTTTTACAAGCTCTATGATCCTGGGTATTTCCCCGCATAAATACAAATATCCCATCAATGCCTCAAAACCGGTCGCCCTGCGGTAATCGTTTACCGATGCGTTTTTCGCGGTCGTAAATGACTTCGCATTCCGCCCCCGCCTGTAAATGTCCGCCTCTTTGTCTGTAAGCATCGGCCCAATCCGATCCATCATGGCAGACTGCGCCTGTGCTTTTACATAACGGCTTGCCTCTCGGTGCAGTTTGTTCACCTGCTTGTTTCCTTTGCCGACAACCACAGTACGTATGACCAGTTCATATATTCCATCGCCGATATAGGCAAGCGTCAGGGGTGAATACGACCGGATATCCTGTTTTTGTATCTCAAATTTCTGCCGGATATACGCTTCCAGGCAAAGCTGCGTTTCCTCAAGCACGTTTCCATGTAACCCCTTCCCTCGTATCTTTTAAAATAATCCCTTTTTGCGCCAGTTCGTCACGTATTTGATCAGCTTTCGCGAAATCTTTCTGTTTCCTTGCCTCCTGGCGCTCCTGGATCAGTTTTTCAATATCCGCGTCCAGGACTTCTTGTTTTGCGTCAATGATAATTCCCAGTATCTCACACAAAACATGCAGCCTGCCGGAAAGATTTTGTAAGTATATTTGGGAATGATCCGCCGACGCATTGGTATTCATAAATTTGACCAATTCAAATACTGCCGCGACAGCATCCGCCGTATTGCAGTCGTCTTCCATAGATGCCTCAAACTTTTTACGGAAAACGTCTGCCTGCCCAAGCAGATCCTCCTCTTCTTTCGTCATCTCCCGCGCAGGTTTTTCTGCCCCTGCAAGACGCGTAATCTGTTCCGCCGCGGTCAAAATCCGTTCCAGGCCGTTTTTTGCCGCTTCCATCAAATCGGCGCTGAAATTCAGCGGACTTCTGTAATGTGCGCTGAGCATAAAAAACCGCAGCACCTGCAGGTTATATTTTTGCGCGATATCCCTTACGGTAAAGAAATTTCCAAGCGATTTGGACATTTTCTGGTTGTTGATATTTAAAAACCCGTTATGCATCCAATAATGGGCAAATTCTTTGCCGCTTGCCGCTTCCGACTGCGCGATTTCATTTTCATGATGCGGGAAAATCAAATCTTCCCCTCCGGCATGGATGTCAATCGTCTCCCCCAAATATTTTTTGGACATCACCGAGCATTCAATATGCCAGCCGGGGCGCCCTTCGCCCCATGGCGACGGCCAGGCCGGTTCCCCTTCTTTTTTCGGTTTCCACAGCACAAAATCAAACGGATTTTCTTTCAGTTCCCCGGCTACCTTGATCTCACGGTGCCCGGCCTGAAGGTCTTCCAGATTTTTATGGGACAGCTTCCCGTAGTCCGCAAATTTCTCCGTCCGGTAATACACCGTGCCGTCTGCCGCCGCATAAGCATATCCCCGTTCCATCAGCGTTGTAATCATTTCGATCATACCGTCTATTTCCTGTGTGGCAAGCGGATGGACCGTAGCCGGTTTTACATTCATGTTTTCCATATCTATTTTGCATTCCGCGATATAACGCTTTGCGATTTCACCGGCATCCACGCTTTCTTCCATCGCTTTTTTTATTATTTTATCATCCACATCGGTAAAATTGGATACGTAATTCACATCATACCCTTTGTATTCCAAATATCTGCGAAACGTATCAAATACAATCATCGGTCTCGCATTGCCGATATGGATCAGATTGTAAACCGTCGGGCCGCAGACATACATCCGTACCTTGTGATCTTCGATCGGTATAAACTCCTCTTTTTGCCTTGTCAATGTATTATAAATTTTCATCATAGCCCCTCTCTTGCTTTCCTTACGCACGCGGTGTCTGTTTTTTGCAGCAGCCGCCCTGCATATCGTCACATTTTCCGCCGCACAGCGCCTGTGCCCCGCAGCCCGTTTCACTGGAACCGGCAGGAAAACTGCTGTCATAAAGCGCCGAAAGGCTGCACACCGCGTAAGCAGCGATTCCCTGGCGTGTTCCGGTAAACCCAAGCCCCTCTTCTGTCGTTGCTTTCACATTCACCTGATTTTCCTGCAGTTTTAAAACAGCAGCCATCTTTTGCTCCATGCGCGGAATATACGGCCGCAGTTTCGGCTGCTGTGCCACAATCGTTACATCAATATTTTCTATAAAATAACTTTCTTTTGCAAGCAGCGTACCGACCTGCTCTAACAGCTTCATACTGCTGATGCCCGCGTACTGTTCGTCCGTATCCGGAAAATGCTTTCCTATATCCCCAAGCGCCGCGGCGCCGAGCAGCGCATCCATCACCGCATGTACTGCCACATCCGCATCAGAATGGCCCAACAGGCCCATAGGATGCGGTATTTCTACGCCGCACAATACAAGGCGGCGGTTCTCTGTCAGTTTATGAACATCGTATCCCATTCCCACACGCATGACTGCCTCCTAAAATTTATGATATCATATTTCACGGCACGTAAAAGCCCACCACCCGGCTGCGCCGCGCAAAATGACAGATGGAACATCTATATAGAATGAAGTGTAACACAAATAGTACAAAAAGAAAACAAAAAAATTTGTTCGTCAAATCTATAAGAATGCCAAAAATTTTTGTCTGATTCACCCAATATTTTTTTATAGAAGACTATTTTTCGTCAAACTGCCCAAGTGCAAAATAAAATTTTATAGAACCTAATTATAGCAAGATAGCACCAAATTTGGTATAGTATGACTTGTAGACGAAACCGTCTTCGGAAAAGAAAAATTGAATATGACCGAAAAAATCTTTCATACTATTCTGAAAGATTTGACACCCAGTAGTTGCTGACTGATTTACAGAGAGGGCTTTAAGCCAGAATTTAAAATTGAAACCTAGCGGTCGGCTCGTGGTCTGCAAAGTTTCATACAAAAATTAAAATTTAGGGAGGATTTATAATGTCAAGCGTATCATTAAAACACATCTGCAAAAAATATCCAAACGGATTCGAAGCTGTTAAAGATTTTAACCTTGAAATTGAAGATCAGGAGTTTATCATTTTCGTAGGTCCATCCGGATGCGGCAAATCCACAACGCTCCGTATGGTGGCTGGTCTGGAAGATATTTATTCCGGTGATCTGATTATTGACGGAAAACGTATGAATGACGTAGAGCCAAAAGACAGAGACATTGCAATGGTTTTCCAGAACTACGCTTTGTATCCTCATATGACTGTTTATGACAATATCGCGTTCGGTCTTAAAATGAGAAAAGTACCGAAAGCTGAAATCGACCAGAAAGTAAAAGAAGCCGCTAAGATTCTTGACCTTTCCCAGTTATTAGACCGTAAGCCGAAAGCGCTTTCCGGCGGCCAGAGACAGCGTGTTGCCATGGGCCGTGCGATTGTCCGTAGCCCGAAAGTATTCCTTATGGACGAACCTTTATCCAACCTGGACGCAAAATTAAGGGTACAGATGAGAACGGAAATTTCCGCACTTCATCAGAAATTAAAAGCTACCATCATTTACGTAACCCATGACCAGACAGAAGCGATGACATTAGGTACCAGGATCGTTGTATTAAAAGACGGTGTCATTCAGCAGGTGGATTCTCCGCAGAAATTATACAACCAGCCGGATAACTTATTCGTTGCCGGATTTATCGGTTCCCCGCAGATGAACTTTGTCAATGCGACCTGTAAAGTAAGCGGTTCCGACGTGACCTTGAATTTCGAAAAATTCTCAATCGCACTGCCGCCTGCAAAAGCAAAGAAACTGATTGACGGCGGATATAACGGCAAAACAGTAATTATGGGAATCCGTCCAGAAGATATCGGCGATTCTGAATACGAAATGAATAATTACGCAGCTAAGATTGATGCAACCGTATCCGGATACGAATTGCTCGGTTCTGAAGTAATCCTGTACTTCCCGATTGCTGGAGCGAACATGAGTGCAAAAGTTGAATCTTCTACCCCGGCGCGTCTCGGCGATCATATTACACTTGCGCTGAATCCGGAAAAGATTCATGTATTTGACCATGATACAGAGCTGACAATTACAAACTAGTATACAGACTGGTATTTACATAAAATTTAATATAATTGGTCTCTTTGAGATTGATTATACGCTGATGTGAATCAGTTATGAGGAAGGAAGCATACAATATCACCAACCCGGTATTGGCTTCCTTCCTTTTTGCAATTGATACCGGCAAACACGTAAGGACAATCTTGATTGCCCTTGAATAGAAAACTTAGACTTGAAATAGAAAAGGATCATCTTACATGAAAAAATTTCAGGCAATACTCGAAGAAGTCATGGATATTTCACGGATTCCAATGATTTTATACAATACAGACGGGACCTGTGCCGCATCTTCGATGACTGTAAATGAAACTTTATCTGACAGCGTACAGGAATTTATTAGATCCGATGCTGACAGTCAGTTGTTAGGAACATTCCACTATTTTAAGATCATTTGCACGGACACACTCACCTATGTACTGTTGGTTGCCAATTTTACGCCTGACGCGTTTACGATCGGGCGTCTGACTGCCTGCCAGCTAAAAAATCTACTGGAATCCCAGGAAGACTCCATTACAAAATCCGGATTTATCCGGAACATCATCAATGGTACGCTGACACCGGCGGAGATGAACCGGCAGATCAAAAAACTGAAATTATCGGCCGTAACATGGGCGGCATTTGTGGTCGAATGTGAAGAAAATACGGCGGACTCTTATGCTTACCAGTTATTGGACCGTGCCTTTGCAGGACATAAGATGGATTTTTGCTGTGATCTGGACGAAAACCGTATGCTGTTAGTAAAGGATGTTTCCAATATTCTAAAAGAATTTCCAGATACAGCTTCCAAACCAAAAGGGACGCGCAAAAAAAAGGACGCGCAGCCTGCGGATACGATCAAAATTACTGCCAGCCTGAAATTATTTGCGCAGGTGCTTGTAGATACGATGCGGTCCGAAGCGCTTGTAGAGACACACGTCGGCTACAGCACAACGGCAGACAGTTTTATGCTGCTTCCCAAAATCTACCGCGAAGCAGACATGGCACTGAAAATCCGGCGTACTTTTTTTGCCGAACGTGATACGGCGGCGTATGACAAGCTTGGGATCGGCAGATTGATCGCGGAGCTTCCGCTGGATCTGTGCAATGCATTTTTGTACGAAGTGTTTGGAACCCATATCCCGAATGACCTGGATGAAGAAACGCAGAATACGATTCAGAAATTTTATGAAAACGACTTGAATATTTCAGAAACAGCGCGCCAGTTATATCTGCACCGGAATACGCTCGTATACCGTCTGGAGCGGCTGGTCAAAACGCTGGGGCTGGATATACGCAAGTTTGACGACGCAATGACCTTTAAACTGGCGATGATGGTGCTGGCCCATGTGCAGGAGCTGGAGTCCTGACAGACTCCCTCTTACCATAAAATAATCCGCACCAATCCAAATACAAACATTGGGGCTGTCGCCAGCCCCAAATTGATTTTACAGCATTATTTTCTCACAAGCAGGGACTCTCCGGTCATTTCCGCCGGTTTTTCCATCCCCATCATCTCGATCATTGTCGGAACAATATCCGCCAGGCGTCCGCCCTCTTTCAACGTATACGCCGGATCATAGTTTACCAAAATAAACGGAACCGGATTTGTCGTGTGCGCGGTAAACGGAACGCCCGTTTCGTAATCAATCAATTGCTCCGCATTGCCATGGTCCGCACAGATAAACATCTGCCCGTCTACTTCCAACAACGCGTCAACCGCTTTTCCGACACAGGTATCTACCGCTTCGACCGCTTTCAGGGCGGCATCCATAACGCCTGTATGCCCGACCATATCCGGATTCGCAAAGTTGATAATGATCACATCGTATTTCTGTGAACGAATCGCTTCGCACAATTTATCACATACTTCCGGCGCGCTCATTTCCGGCTGCAGGTCATACGTCGCTACTTTCGGAGATTTTACCAAAATTCTTTCTTCCCCTTCGTTCGGCTCTTCCACACCGCCGTTAAAGAAAAATGTAACATGCGCGTATTTCTCTGTTTCCGCAATCCTGGCCTGCGTCTTTCCATTTGCCGCGAGGAACTGTCCAAAGGTATTGTCCAATTCTACTTTCTTAAACGCAATCTCTTTGTTCGGGATCGTAACATCATATTCCGTAAAGCATACATAGGTGACCTGCTTCCTCGGCCCGCGGTCAAAGCCGTCAAAATCATCACAGCAGAACACGCGCGACATTTCTCTTGCGCGGTCTGGACGGAAATTAAAGAAAATAACGGAATCCCCGTCTTTTACTACGGCTATCGGCGCACCGTCTTTCTCGATAACGGTCGGCAGTACAAATTCATCTGTTTTGCCGTCGTCATAAGAAGCCTGCATTGCGGCAACCGGATCCTGCGCTTTTACGCCTTCCCCTTTTGTCAGAGCCGCATATGCCTTTTCCACACGATCCCATCGGTTATCGCGGTCCATTGCGTAATAACGTCCGCTGATCGTCGCGATTTGCCCAACGCCGATTTTTTCCATTTGGCCCACGAGCGCCTGGATAAATCCTTTTCCTGAGGATGGGGCCGTATCACGCCCGTCCATAAAACAATGTACATAAACATTCGAAAGGCCTTCCCTTTTTGCCAGTTCCAGCAGGCCGTAAATATGTGTATTATGGCTGTGTACGCCGCCGTCCGATACCAGTCCGAATAAATGCAGGTCGGAACCGTTTTGTTTGCAGTTATTTACCGCGGACAGCAGCGCTTCGTTTTTGAAAAAATCCCCGTCTTCAATCTCTTTGGTAATCCTTGTCAGTTCCTGGTATACAATGCGTCCGGCGCCCATATTCAAATGCCCGACTTCGGAATTGCCCATCTGCCCGTCTGGAAGGCCTACGGAAAGGCCGCTTGCATACCCTTTGACAAACGGATAATCTTTCTTTAATTTGTCAATCACCGGGGTGTTTCCCTGCTTAACAGCATTCCCCTCTTCCTTGTCATTCAGGCCGAAGCCGTCCAGAATCATTAATACGGTTGGTTTTTTGCTCATTTGCCATTTTCCTCTCTTCTTTTTTAATATATTGTATTAAGAATAAACTAACACTTGTCCGAAAATATCTCAGCTTTCGATCTTGGGATCCGGATTTTGCACAATTGCCGTACGCAGAAGATGCGTCTCCCGCCCAAGCAAAACAGCGGCAAACAAAAATGCGACACCGTCGGCGATCGGCGCTGCATACATTGCCCCGTCCAGCCCATAAAATTTCGGAAGTATGATAAGCAGCGGCATTAAAAATAAAATCTGCCTTGTCAGGGACATAAACGCCCCGGCTGCCGCCTTACCGATCGACGTATACATATTTGCCACAATCGGCTGAAATTGGTTTGCAAACGTAAAAAACATGTATACCTTAAAATAGCGCTCCGCAAACTGAAAATATTCCTCGCTTTCCTGTCCGAATAACCCAATAATCTGACGCGGAAAGATCTGAAAGCATAAAAATGCCGCAATAGAAATGACGGTTGCGCACGCAATGGATTTCCATACGGACTCCAATACCCGCCGAAACTGCTGCGCGCCGTAATTAAAGCTGACAATCGGCTGCATTCCCTGGGAAATTCCAATCACAATTGAAAAAAACATCATGCCGACCTTGGATATAATTCCGGCGCAGGCCAGCGGAATATCGCTCCCATAAGCAGACCGCTTTCCGTAAAATGTCAATACATTATTCAGGACAATCTGCACTGCCATCATCGCAAACTGATTAATACAAGGCGACATCCCAAGCTTCGCAATATTTCCCCAGCAGGCCGCTTTAGGCCGCAGCGTATCGCGCCCAAGGCGCACCGTACGAAACCGCGTCAAATAAACCGCAACCAAAACGGCAGATACGACCTGCCCGGTCACCGTCGCCCATGCCGCCCCCTTGATGCCCATATGAAATACGATCATAAACAAAGCGTCCAGCACCGTATTTACAACCGCCCCTGTCAGTGTACAGAGCATGGAAAAAAGCGGACTGCCATCTGCCCTCACCAGATTTGAACCGCCGGTTGTAAAGATCAGAAACGGAAATCCAAGCGCCGTAATGCCCGTATACGTCAGCGAATACGCCAAGGTCTGATCCGTTGCGCCAAACAGCACCATCATTGGCTCAAGCCACAGCTTCGTAACCAGGCAGAGCAGGATGCCGATCACAAAACACATGCCAATCGCATTGCCCGCATATTTAGCCGCCTTTTCTTTGTTTCCGCGTCCCATATTCAGATTAAAATTCGCGGCTCCGCCAATCCCGCACAGCAGGGAAATTGCCGTACAGCTCATGGTAAGCGGAAACGCTACATTTGTCGCGGCATTTCCAAGCATCCCGACATAATGGCCGATAAAAAACTGGTCTACAATATTATATAACGCGCTGACAAGCATGGCAATAATACTCGGAACCGCGAACTGTACGAGCAGTTTCCCGACCGGCTTCGTCCCTAGGGGATTATCCTGTTTCATCCTGTTTTCCGCCATTTTATGCCTCTTTTCCTGTGTTTTTTCTGATCCGCGTTCCCCTCGTGTAGGATCGTCCGATCTGTTTGGCTTGTTTATCTGTTCTTTTGCAGATCCTTTCCTATGGTGTGGGCCATACACAATAAAACACCCGCAAAAATAAACAGATCCGCCGTGTTAAATACCAGTTTGCGGAACTTTTGCGGCCCAAACCCAAAACTAAAATAATCCACTACATGTCCCTTTGTCATCCGGTCATGCAGATTACTGAGTCCGCCGCCGGCAAGAAAAGACAACCCCATCTTAGCCGCCGCGGCATGTTTCGCCGGGACCGCTGCCGCCAGCATCCCCGCCGTCAGGCCTAACACCACGGTATGCACACACCGCACCGCCTTTGGGCTACGGCTCATCAAATTCCCCGCGGACCCGGTATTATAGTATTTTTTCAGTATAATCCTGCCGCCAAAGCGCGGGCGCTGCTCATCCAGCGCAAGCTTGCGGTCCATATATTTTTTTATAACATATTCCAAAAAGAAAATCCCGGCAATCACGGTAATCCAAAGCATGTGCATAACCCCTTTTTTTGATCCTGCTTTATTATACACCAAATTGCAGATAAATTACAGATAAAATATCAGAAAAAAGGGAAAAACCTTTGGGGCGGGCGTAACAGGGGAACGGCGGTTTTCCCGGCTTGCCGAAAGCCCTCCAGAATGGCAAGAAGCCCTAAGCATTCTGCCATTTACATCACGGCCTGCCCGGACGCGGCGCTAGTCCGCACTGGCTTACGCCAGCGCTAAAGGCGCCGCGTCCGGGCAGGCCGTCTTGTAAACCGCAGAATGTTTAGGGATTCTTAACGTTCTGGAGGGCCGCCGGCAAGCCAGGCAAACCGTCTCTCCCAGCGTCCGCGCAGCCGCCAGCCCAAACGGTTATCTCCAATTAAAACCGAAAGTCCCGCTGCCCATTATGGATATCCGCGATATACGCTTCCGCTTTCTTCCGCACCGTTTCGTTTGGTATCTTTTTTAATTCTTGTTCTATCAGCTTTTCCCCAACCGCCTTTGTTTCCGGCGACGCGTAATCTTCCAAAAATTCCTTGAGCGTCATCAGCGCATTTGGATGACAGCAGTTTACAATCTGCCTACTTTTGAGCAGTTCCATAAAACGGTCCCCGGTTCTTCCGGCGCGGTAGCAGGCGGTGCAAAAACTTGGTACGTACCCTAAGTCCATCAGCCAGTGTACCACTTCTTCGAGTGTCCGCCGGTCGCTGACGTCAAACTGCGCGGAGTTATCTTCTTCGGCTTCTTCCTCATAATAGCCGCCCACACTCGTTCGCGAGCCGCCGCTGATCTGCGAAATTCCAAGGTGCAGTACTTTTTTGCGTGTCTGCTCGGATTCCCTTGTCGACACGATCATTCCGGTATACGGCACGGCGATTCGGATGCAGGCGACAATTTTTTCAAACATCTCATCCGAGATCCCGTTGTCAAATACATCCGGGTCGATATCGTCCGCGCGGCGCACCCGCGGAACGCTGATCGTATGCGGGCCGACACCTTTATAGGCTTCCAAATGTTCCGCATGCATAATAATTCCGGTAAAATCATAACGGTAATTGTTCAGGCCGAACAATACGCCAAGCCCTACGTCATCTATGCCGCCGTCCATCGCGCGGTCCATCGCTTCCGTATGGTAAGCGTAATTGCTTTTCGGGCCGGTCGGATGCAGTTTTTCATATTGCTGTTTGTTGTACGTTTCCTGAAACAGGATATATGTACCAATTCCAGCTTCCTTTAATTTCCGGTAATCTTCCACGGTTGTCGCGGCAATATTGACATTGACACGGCGGATGGCGCCGTTTTTATGCCTGATGCTATAAATCGTATGGATACACTCCAAAATGTACTCCAGCGGATTATGGACCGGATCTTCCCCTGCTTCCAGCGCCAGCCTTTTATGTCCCATATCCTGCAGGGCAATGACTTCCCGCCTGACCTCTTCCTGTGTCAGCTTCTTTCTGGATATATGCTTATTTTTCGCGTGGTACGGACAATATTCGCACCCGTTAATGCAGTAATTGGATAAATAAAGCGGCGCAAACATAACAATGCGGTTTCCGTAAAATTCCTGCTTGATCTGCTCAGCCAGACGGTAGATTTCCTTATTTTTATCCTCCAGTTCACAATCCAGCAATACGAGCGCTTCCTTATGCGAAAGCCCCTGCATTTTTTTCGCCTTATTCAAAATTTCATCAATCACAGCCGCATTGCGCTTATTTTTTTCTGCGTAATCCAGACACGCACGTATTTCCTCATCACTGATAAATTCCTCCGCCTTTGGCGACATCATATCATACATAGGTTCATCCTCCTTTGCTTGTTTGCATTTTTTATTCTGATATTTTAGAATAAGCTACTTTCGCGGATACCCCGCGGATGCGTCCGAGCTTTCCGGACAGGGCGCTGATCACCTCCGCCGGGGCATCCATTGCCACGCTGATCAGCGACACCCCGCGCTCCCTGTGCGGAATGCCCATCCTGCCGATTATATAGCCGCTGTAATCGTGCAAAAGTTCATTTAAACAGCTCACACTCTCTTCCTTTTCCACAACAATCGCAACCACGGCCAGTTTTGTTCCCTCTGCTGCCATATTTTATGTCCTTTCCTGCTTTTCTATACATGAACAACTGTCACAGATTTTCCTACCGTTCCCAATACTTTAGAAAGCTTAAAAAAATTTCCTTTCCGGTTTGGCTTTGAAGCTGAAACAGTTCTTTAATAAATCACTTCGTCCAGTATCCCATTTAAATAAGCAACGGCAACGCCATAATTTGTCATCGCAACGCCCTGCTCCTTTGCGGCATTTACGCGCGCCATCACATATTTCCGGTTAAACATGCAGGCGCCGCACTGGATCACCAGCCGGTAACCCGATAAATCCTGCGGAAAGTCCGGCCCTGACACAACCTCTACGGTCAGGCCGTCCCCTGTCTTTTTACGCAGCAGACGCGGCAGCTTTACCCGCCCGATATCTTCGTCCAGCGGCGCATGGGTACAGCATTCCGCGATCAGTACCCGGTCGCGTGCAGTTAACGTGTCAATCACCCGCGCGCTCTGTACAAAATAGCCGATATCCCCTTTATACGCCGCAAACAACGTAGAAAAGGATGTTAACAGGCTGGATTCCGGCTTTTTTTCATACACCGCCCGATAGGCCTGCGAATCTGTGATAATTAATTTCGGCGGCTTTCGCAGCGCCGCGAGCGCCTGGTCCAGTTTATCGGTCGTCACACAAACAGCCAGGCATTTTTTATCCAGCAATTCACGGATCGTCTGCACCTGCGGCAGGATCAGCCTGCCTTTGGGCGCCTGGATATCCTGCGGCATGACAAGGAGCACCAGATCTTCCTCCCGTACCAGGTCTCCGGTAATATAACGTACCGCTTCCCGGCTGCGGACACGGGCAATGAGTTCCCGCATAAGCTCCTCTATGCCTGTTTTACAAAGCGCGCTGACTTTCAAAGGCGCCTGCCCGAATTCCGTTTCGATGCTTTGAACCAGCTTTGCAAGACTGTCTGCCGAGACGCCGTCGGTTTGATTGACGACAAGAATCACCGGCGTACCTTTTTTCTGAAACAAGTCATACCACAACTTCTCCTGCGTAAAATCAAAAGCCTGCGGATGTGCCGCGTGCTGTACAGCGTTCCAGACAAGGACGGCGAGATCCGCCTGGTCCGCGGCCCGCTTTGCCTGTGCGACGCGCTGGCTGCCCAGTTCCCCGCTGTCGTCAAACCCTGCCGTATCCAGCAGGACGCACGGCCCGATCCCGTGGATCTCCATCGGCTTTTTCACCGGGTCGGTCGTCGTCCCGCTGACCGGGGATACAATCGATATTTCCTGTCCTGCCAATGCGTTGAGCAGGGATGATTTGCCGCTGTTCATGCGTCCGAAAAAAGCGATATGCGTCCGGTCCGCGCTTGGCGTATCGTTTAATGTTGTTCCCATTCTATCCTCCTTTTGCTTTCCAAAAGGATCCCCTGGTTCCGGTCTGCATACAAAAATACCGTAAACGAAGAAAAGCGCACCCAAAAAGAACCGATTTCGCTAACTTTCATTTACGGTAATCTATATATTCGGTGATTGAATATTACACAATAAACCCGATAAACGGCGGGCCAGAAACAACTGATATTGTGCTGATATTTTACGCCATTTATATAAATACTCTCAGATTTCTGCTTTCCTTCATTGATTCTTCCGGTCAGGTGATCTGTCTAATGTATATGCAGTTGTTATGCTATTTGGTATAATTCTCATAGCCGCATTCCTGCAGCCTTGCATCCTTGGACTCGACCTGTGCTTTGAGTCCGGCCGCATAATCTTTCAGCTTTCTTAACAGCGCGTCATCCGAAACAGCCAGGATTTTTGCTGCCAAAAGTCCCGCATTTGCCCCTCCGTTGATCGCCACGGTCGCTACCGGGATCCCGCTTGGCATCTGTACAATCGAATACAGCGAATCCCTGCCGCCCAGCGAAGCTGTATGCATCGGAATCCCGATTACCGGCATCGGAAAAATAGCCGCGCACATGCCCGGCAGATGCGCAGCCATGCCCGCGCCTGCAATAATGACTTTGAGTCCGCGCTCTTCGGCTGTCTTTGCATACTCAAAAAACACATCCGGTTCCCGGTGCGCGGAAATAATCTTCATTTCAAACGCAATCCCAAGCTGGGTCAATACATCCGCTGCCTTTGCCATTACCGGCATATCCGAATCGGATCCCATAACAATTCCTACTTTTGGCATTTTCTCATCCTCCTACTCTCTTCCATTCCTATCAACAACTCGTTTTACGTCTATGCATCTTACGCGGCTATTCGGACACAAGCGGCTCATTCAGCGCCTGCGTACCAGGAACCGCAAATTTTCCGTCCCGGATGACGGCAATGGTACTTCCATCCGCACAATGCACCGTAATCTGATCGAGTTCGTCATACGGGATCGTAATATCGGTATGGCAGTTAAAATATGCTTTGGACGGGTCTTGTTTTCGAAGCATCGAACACGCGTTTTCTTTTGCCATAATCTGTTTTCCGTCCGGATTATATACCGCCGTATCTTCCGCATGCGAATAACAGGTGTCCCCTACGGCAAAATGCGGCCCGGTTTTTTCCGCGATCAAAATCGGAAGCTTATCCTGAATCTGATAATCACGGGCCATCCGGTATGCCGTCGTATTCGTTCCGATCGCAAATTCCCCCATCGGAAGCGTTTCATGCTGCATCAGTACGTTTTCGTAAATATACCGCCTGTTTTCCGCCTCCTCCTTAAAATTCGCGCAGGCGTAATCCCGGATCATTCCGTCCGCAAATGTTATTTTCAAATCCTTGTAAAACAATCCATGCAGATACACGCCCGTTACATGCAGGATTCCGTCCGTACCTTTTAAAACCGGGGAGGTAAATACTTCTCCAACCGGAATGTTCACATCCGCCACACAGTTTTCAAACGCCGTTTCCCGATCCGGATGTTCCAATTGCCGAATCGCTACGCGCAGATCGGTCTGATTTTTCCCTTTTCCCGTAATATGCACGTACAAGGCCTGATCCAGCACGTCAATTAATTTCTGCTGCATTTCACGGTAATGCATGTAATCCAGCGTATTCAGCCGGACTGTCTGCGCAAAAATCTGTTCGTAATCTTTGCCGATCTGTGGAAGCGGATAAGCTATCATCGTATAGCTCTTTTCCTCCCCCTTAATATACTGGTTAGTAATCTGTCCGGACTGGTTTGCGTAATACACGTTTAACTGCTGCTGTTTCCCGTCAAAACGCGCCGCTTCTTTTTTATTGACCGGAGCAAACGGCGGTTCGCCGAACACTTCCTGTACCGCCGGGCCGCCGAATACGCCCGCGGCATCCTTGTATGTTTCATAAGCGCCCCGCAGCACTTCCAGCCTGCGTTCCACAAATGCCTTATCGAGATAATAAGCGCTGTCATTGCGGTGGTCATAGTCAAACTGGCGGTTTGCCCGTGTCGACGAACATCCCCGCCTGCCATGCCCGCGCCCGTTGATCGACGAAACAGGATCCCGGAAAATAATCGCAGAAAGCCCCATGGCGGCAAAATTTTCCATTGCTTTTCGCACAATGCGTTCAAAGCCCGCCGCATAATGGATACTGACCGATTTTTTCTTTGCAAGATCCTTGCCTGTAACCGCAAACCCCATCCGATAGCCTTCGGTAAATGTGTCCGCCATCGCCTGGATCTGCTCTTGCGGCAGGCCGGCCAGATACTGCGCCGTCCTGCGTTCATTTTCCGTGATATATTCCCCGTACCGGTACAGATACGTCAGGGAATCAAAATCCGCGTTCCGCACAATTCCTGTGAAAAAATCAAGCTTAGGATCAACGCTCTCGCGGACGGCCTGCGTCACGGTAATTTCCGTATAATCATGAAAGTGCCAGTAAATAATGCGGTGTATCTCTTCCGGATTTGTGCCCTGCGGATCACAAAAGCGGGTATAAATTTCCATATACAGCTCCAGCAGAATCGTCATATGCATGATTCTGCCCTCAAATGCATACGCGGCCAGCGCACGGCATTCCGTATACAGAAAACTCAATAGGCCGCCAAACCCTTCCCCGAGCTTTTGTACCGCATAAGCCGGATTCGCGTAGCTTGCGTCATAATTTTCCGGCAAAACATCCGCATAAAGCCGCTTATTTAACTGCTCACATTCTTCCAGCGAGCGGTTGTCCAGGCGCCCTTCTTTCTCCATTGCCAGCACTTCCAGCGTCAGGCAGATCCATTCCGAAGTTCGCTGAAAGTAATCCCGGAAACCATCCTCTGTGTCCTGTTGTTTGGGAATCTGGCGGATCCGTTCCACTACAAGCATAAAACGCTCAGATACCGTTTCGTTTTCTATTTGATAGATCGTGCGATAACTCATATTTTTCTGTCTCCTGCTTTCTGCTAAAACACTGATAAATCCCGTTCTGAATAAGGCTATAGATCCGGCCCAGTATCAAACCCTAAGGGACAGTTACTAAGTGATTCCTCAGGCCGCAATCCAGCCCAGCACATACACCGCGGTCCAGCCCGCAAGCATCAGTACGGACAAAACCGCTCCTGTCACCGGTACTTTTTTAATGACATTCTCTTTTCGCGCTTCGCGTATCGATACCCGCAGCGTCAAAACGGCGGCAATCATAGAGGCGATTCCGACACAGCCTATTTTTTCCGGTGCCTGCCCATTTTTCATATAAGAAAGAGAAACGGCGTAAATAAACAGGGCCAGTGGCAAAAAGGACAAAAACAGCGCTGCGGCAGCGGAAACAGAATGTTTTTTCTTTGTAAATTTATAATTCCTATCAGCCCGCCCTTTTTTCTTTTTCCTCATTTAACAATGCCTCCTGTACCCTTTCATAATCTTTCTGGTTCCAGAACCATACGATTTTAAAACAGAAAAACCCCAGCATTCCTCCCAGCGTATTCAGTATCATATCATCCACATCACAGCTCCCGACCCGTGTCACTAACTGGATCAGTTCTACCGCCAAACTCACCTCAAAGCTAATCAGCGTCATCTTCCACAAGCTCCGGTTTCTGCGCGATAAAAACGGAAAAAATAACCCAAACGGTACAAAAGCCAGAATATTACCCGCCAGATTCAAAAATACCGCATAAAAACCGATCATTTCATAATATTTGATAAAACGCATGATTTCCTTAAACGGCTGCAGATTATAATGATACTCCGTGCCGGCCTGCGTCCTGCCCATGCTTTCCGCAAAAAACAAAAAATAAATCATTAACATAAGATAAAGGCCGAACAGCAGCCACGCCGCCATCCGGTATCCTTTTGCATGTTTTCTATATTTCAATGTAAGACCCTCAGCTTATTTTGCTCCATACTGTTCATAGTATGCGTCAATAGCCCCCTTTAATGTATCATCAATGATAACTTTTCCCTTATACGTTCGATTATACAAATGCTCTATCACATCGCCCATCGAAACAATCGCGCCAGCCGCAAATCCATATTTTTCCCGGATTTCATCTAATGCGCTTTTCTCACCTTCCAGCCCTTTTTCCATCCGGTTAACGGAAACCATCAATCCTAAAATCGTTACGTTCCCCTGCGCGCGGATTACCGGAACCGTTTCTTCGATCGACTTGCCGGACGTTGTCACATCCTCAATCATAACAATCCGATCGCCGTCTTTGATTTTGCTGCCGAGCAAAATCCCCGCGTCGCCATGATCCTTTGCTTCTTTGCGGTTCGAGCAGTAACGGATTTCCTTTCCATACAGCTTTGCAAACGCAATCGACGCCGCTACGCTCAAAGGAATCCCTTTATACGCCGGGCCAAACAATACATCAAAATCATCGCCGAAATGGTCATGGATCGCTTTCGCGTAATATTCCCCCAGCCTCATGAGCTGCGTACCTGTGACATAATTGCCTGCATTCATAAAAAACGGGGATTTCCGTCCGCTTTTCAATGTAAAATCACCAAATTTTAATACATCGCTGTCTACCATAAATTCAATAAATTCTTTTTTGTATTGTTCCATATGATCGCGTTCTCCTTTATCTACAAGCTTTGCTTAGTATACCACCAAATGCTTTGACTTTCAACTCACAAATCCAAACTTTTCCATGTGAAAGCTGCTGGGGTGTTATGGTTTAAATCGGACGATATAGTTTGGCTTGCCGGACGCCGGATGAGGGACGCGGGCCTGGCTGGCGGCTCCGGCTCCAGAATGGTAAGAATCCCTAAGTATTCTGCATTTACGGTTCGGCCGGCCCGGTCGCGGCGCCTAATTCGCCCTGGCTTATGCCAGCGGCTAAAGTCGCCGCTTGGCTTCGCCCCTTAGGTAACCGGGCAGAATACTAAGGGCTTCTAACCATTCTTCCAACGTCGCCGCCAGCCAGGCCCGCGTCCCTCATCCGGCTGTTTTTCTCTGGCTCTGCGCAGCATACACTACATAAAAACGCAAAACAGAAGACGGATGCCTGACAAGATCTTAGGAGCTGTCCCGAAATAACTTACCTAACGAATCCGTATTGTGTATTACGATTACGTATAGAATACCCGTTGTAAAGCCTGCAAAGATTAGCTTGGAGAGACGGTTTGCCCGACTTTCCGGCGGCTTTGGAAGAATGGTTAGAAGCCCTTAGTATTCTGCCCGGTTACCTAAGGGGCGAAGCCAAGCGGCGACTTTAGCTGCTGGCATAAGCCAGGGCGAATTAGGCGCCGCGACCGGGCCGGCCGATCTGTAAATTGCAGAATGCTTAGGGATTCTTACCATTCTGGAGGGACGCCGGAAAGTCGGGCAAACCGTCTCTCCAAGCGTCCGGCAAGCCAACATGTAACGCCCCATCTACCCTATTACTACATTTTTATAAAAAAAGCATCCCACCCGACGCAATTCATGCATAACCACAGCCCCGTCTGGATACACTTTTTGAAAAGGACGGTGATATTTTATGCAGGTGATGCTGAACAATATTTTAGATAAAAAAGGCATATCACAAAATCAACTGGCAAAGGATACCGGGATCTCTACATCGACGCTGCGAAACCTGAACCATAACCGGACGTCACGCATTAGTTTTGATATCTTGGACAAGCTGTGCGTTTATTTGGAATGCGGCGTAGACGAGATCTTATGTCCGCAGCGTCCTGTTTAACGCGGTTTGCATCGGCATCGTATTGCGGATGTTTTGCAGACTTTCGGTTCAGCTTTTCGGATGTCAGGATGTCAAAAACAGGGCTGGCGCGCAAAGCAAAATACAGCATCATGTCGTAGTATCAAATTTTTATTGCTACGATTTCTTGGCTGTATTTTGCTTTGTGCGCCAGCCCCGTTTTGGGTTCATTGGTTTTAACGCACCGCTTCCAATGCCTGTGCCAGGTCCGCGATCAAATCCTCTTTATCCTCCAGTCCGCAGGACATCCGAACCAGACCCGCCGGTATCCCGGCTGCCGCAAGCTGATCGTCATTCATCTGCCGGTGTGTAGAGGTCGCCGGATTCAGACAGCAGGTCCTTGCATCCGCTACATGTGTTTCGATCGCCGCGAGTTTTAACTGCTTCATAAACTGTTCCGCTGCGGCACGTCCGCCTTTTAATTCAAAAGACACGACCCCGCAGCCGCCGTTCGGCAGGTATTTTTGCGCAAGCGCGTAATAAGGATCCCCTGGAAGCCCGGAATAACTGACAGCCGCTACTTTTGGATGCTGCTGTAAAAATTCCGCTACTGCCTGTCCGTTTTCCACATGCCGCCGCATACGCACATGCAGTGATTCCAGGCCGAGATTTAGCAAAAACGCGTGCTGCGGCGATTGGATGCTGCCGAGGTCGCGCATAAGCTGCGCGGTGCATTTGTATATAAACCCGCCTTCCATGCCGAATTTCTCCGCGTAAGTCATGCCGTGGTATGACTCATCCGGCGTGCACAATCCCGGAAATTTATCCGCGTGCGCCATCCAGTCAAATTTGCCGGAATCTACGATCGCACCGCCGACCGCAGCGCCGTGTCCGTCCATGTATTTGGTCGTCGAATGCGTGACGATATCCGCGCCCCATGCAAACGGACGGCAGTTTACCGGCGTCGGAAACGTATTATCCACAATCAGCGGAACCCCGTGCGCATGCGCCGCTTTTGCAAATTTCTCGATATCCAGTACCGTCAGGGCCGGATTTGCAATCGTTTCGCCAAAAACGGCTCTCGTATTTTCCTGAAATGCCGCGTTTAGTTCTTCTTCGCTGCAGTCCGGCGCAACAAATGTAGCCTGGATGCCCATTTTGGCCATTGTCACAGAAATCAGATTAAATGTACCGCCGTAAATAGAAGAGGACGCTACGATATGGCCGCCGTTTTCGCAGATATTAAACAATGCGAAGAAATTTGCCGCCTGCCCGGAGGATGTCAGCATAGCGGCCGTACCGCCCTCCAGCGCGGCAATTTTTGCAGCCACAAAATCATTGGTCGGATTTTGCAGCCTTGTATAAAAATATCCCGATTCCTCCAGGTCAAACAATTTGCCCATGTCTTCGCTCGTATTGTATTTAAACGTCGTAGACTGTATAATCGGGATCTGGCGCGGTTGACCGTTTCCCGGCGTATAGCCTGCCTGTACACATTTGGTATTTATTTTATAATCGTCCATATATTTCTCCTTATTTTTTAACTGCGTTTTTCCATTACACTCATATATGCCGGGCGTATAATCTTATCCGTACAAATCAGCTCTTCGATCCGGTGCGCGCTCCAGCCGACAATTCTTGCGACCGCAAACATCGCCGTATAAAGTTCCGTCGGGATACCGAGCATCTCATACACAAAGCCACTGTAAAAATCGACATTCGGACTGACGCCTTTATCCGATTTGCGCCTATTGCCGATCAGAACCGGAGCCAGATCCTCGATATTTTGGTACAGCATCATATCCTGCTGTCTTCCCTTTTCTTCCGCCAGTTTTTCCACGTAATATTTAAACACACGTTCCCTTGGATCCGACATCGTATAAACCGCATGCCCCATCCCGTAAATCAGCTTCTTTTTGTCAAACGCCTCTCCGTCCAATATTTTGGACAGATACGCGGACAGCTCCTCTTTATCCGCGTAATCTTTGATATGCGCGCGGATATCCGCCATCATTTCCATAACCTTGATATTGGCGCCGCCGTGTTTTGGCCCTTTTAATGACGACATCGCGGCCGCAATCGTAGAATAGGTGTCCGATCCGGTAGAAGTAACCACCCTCGTAGTAAACGTGGAGTTGTTGCCGCCCCCGTGCTCCATATGCAGCAAAAGCGCCGTATCCAGCGTTTTTGCCTCTACCTGGGTATACTGGCGGTCCGGCCTTAGCATCATCAGAATATTTTCCGCCGTCGATCGCTGCGGATCCGGATTATGGATAATCATGCTGGACTGGTTGACATAATAGTTATACGCATTGTATCCATATACCGCAAGTGCCGGGAACTGGCTGATTAACTGGATACACTGGCGCAGACAGTTCGCGATGCTGGTATCCATCGGATTTTCGTCATAAGATGCCAGGGTCAGGATACTTCTTGTCATTGTATTCATAATGTCCGCGCCCGATTTTTTCATAATAACATCCCTGGTAAAATTGGACGGAAGCTGGCGGTACGCACCGATTATACGCTGAAATTCTTCATATTCCCGGTCGTCTGGAAATTCGCCCATCAGCAGCAGGTAGGCAATTTTTTCAAACCCCATCTCCTGCGGTCCCAGTCCTTTAATCAAATCTTCCACCCGGTATCCGCGATACCATAATTGCCCGTCGCACGGCTCTTTCTGTCCGTTTACAATCTTGGAAGACACGATTTTCGACACTTTGGTAAGCCCGGTCAGCACCCCGTTGCCTTTTTCATCGCGCAGTCCTAAATTAACGCCGTATTCCTCAAAAAGCCTTGGTGAAATCATATCGTTTTTACGGCAGATTTCTTCTTTTTCGGCTGTATAATTATTCATTTTCGTCGTCTCGATCAATCAAATCCTCCTCCATTTCGTCTGTCTTGTCCAGTTCCGCTTCCGCTCCCATAGCCGTTTCCAACTGCTTCATCAGCGTCAATAGCTGAATCAGGTTATCCCTGCCATAACGTGCGATTACTTTGCCGTAATATTTTTTCAGAACCTCTTCTTCTTGTACAAGCATCGTCCTGCCGGTTTCTGTAAGCGTAACGTAAGTCCCTTCGCTTCCGTCCCCATCATGTGACCAGACAACAAGCCCCCGTTCCTGCAGCGCTTTTACCATACGGGATGTTTGACGGATCGACCGCTGCATCCGATCCGCAATGTCCTGCAGATAGGTCCTGCCGGAATAAATATCATTTTCCTCTTCTGTTTTTGCAATAATATGCAGCGCCAAATAATCCGGTATACTTAATTTTTTAAAAAAACTCCGGATCCTGCTGTTATTTAATAAATATCTGCGATACGTCAGTTCATGTGATAATTTCGCGATATCTGATGATAAAACTTCTTCTTTTACTTCCTGATTGCCCATTGAAACCCTCCTTTTCCATCTTGATTTGTAAGAAACGGCCAACAAATAATAGATATTCCCGAAATATTGTTCCCAAGCTAGTTGTCCAAATGGTCTATTGGCTGTTTTTATGCGGTTTGTATGTGGTTTTTGAGATTACTATGCGACTTATTTTCTGGCAGTTTCCAAATATAGGATTTTACATAGTACATGCGAAAAAAATGGAATATACGATTCTTTTCAGATTGCTGGCGGACAGCATCGATTTTTCTTATTAGCACTCTTGCTTATCGAGTGCTAACGCCCGGTGAAAAAATATGCTTCTGATTCAGACACAACGGTTCAGAAGCAACATAGTAGAAACACCATATTTAGAAGCATCATAGGACGGCTGCTTATTTTAAATATTAGGAATATTTTATTTTTATCCATTATAATGAATAATTGGCAAATGTCAAGAGACTTTATATTTTTTTTACAAATAAAACAGTTGTTTGGTGAAACAATATCCGCTATAATGGCATAAAATCTAATAAAACAGGAGGTTGTCATCATGCCTGATATCGCAGTCCTATCTGACACGCACGGATTGCTGCGCGACGACGTCATTTCGATTCTAAACAGATGCGACGCCATATTGCATGCGGGAGACTTCGGCTCCGCACAGATCCTGGCACGCCTAAAAACGATCGCGCCGCTCTATGCCGTACGGGGCAATAACGATAAAGAATGGGCCGCCCGTCTTGCGCGGACACTCTCGTTCGAACTGTTCGGCATCCGCTTTTACATGATCCACAACCGGCAAGACCTGCCGGAACCTGCCAAAGACCGGCAAATTGTGATCTGCGGGCATACTCATAACTATGAACAAATCGAAAAAAACGGACAAACCTGGCTCAACCCGGGAAGCTGCGGGCCGAAACGTTTTTCCTTGCCCGTTACTATGGCAGTCATTGAGACAGCGGGTTGCGGTGCTTTTACGATTACGCGCATAGATCTGGCAGCGCATGCCGCCCGCTTAGACAGCCGAATAGATCCGGCCGCGGACGCATCGATCCCGGCCAGGCAGACAGGTTTCCCTGTATTATGGAACGGGCAGAGTATGAAAAAAATCATCCTGCGGGTTATAAAAGAAACAGATAAAGGAAAACCCGTCGCCGCCATTGCCAAAAGCTGCCGCATCAGCGAACCGCTGGCAGAGCAGATCTGCCGCCTGTACCTGACGCATCCAGGGGTTACCGCGGACGGTATTATGGCTAAAATGGGCCTGTAAAAACGATCAGCTCCTTGCCAGCCCGTCTACGCTTAGTACAACGCCCGTAATATAAGATGCTTTTTCCGACGCAAGAAATACAAACGCGTTCGCGACATCCTGCGGTTCTCCCATACGGCGCAGCGGGATCTGCGCGATCATCGGTTCGATCACACTTTTCGGAACCGCCTGCATCATATCGGTATTGGTAATTCCCGGCGCCACCGCATTGACGCGGATTCCCTTTGGCCCAAGTTCCCGCGCAAGCGAAAGCGTAAATCCATTGACCGCAAATTTGGAAGTCGGATACGCGACCCCGGCAGGCTGTCCATAGATGCTGACCATAGAGGAAGTATTAAGGATCACGCCATTCCCCTGCGCCTCCATATGTTCTACGACCGCCCGCGCGCAATGGTATACCCCTTTTACGTTCAAATCGATCAGCCGGTCCATCGTTTCGTCTGTATACTTGGTAAACGGCGTATTTTCCGATACCCCGGCATTATTGACCAGAATATCAATCCCGCCGTATTTTTCCGCCACTTTGTCAAACGCTTCTTTGACCTGCGCATAATCGGACAAATCCGGCCAGATCCCCTCTACCGCGGCGTCCGGATGTGTTTCTTTTAACTGTTCCACTGCGCGCTTTGCCGTTTCCTGACGGCTGGCACACAACACCACGCAGGCTCCTTCCGTCAAAAAGCTGTCCACGATCGCGTACCCGATTCCGCGGCTGCCGCCTGTTACGATTGCAATCTTATTCTCCAAAAGCATAATTTCCCTCCTAATCTGATGCATACTGCGCATCCGCAGCAAACCTGCGAATACAAAAAAGCCCTAAAATCTTATGTTCTACAGATTTTAGAGCCTGAGTAGCGAGAGGGGGATTTGAACCCTCGACACCACGGGTATGAACCGTGTGCTCTTGCCAACTGAGCTACCTCGCCATATTTGTAATCATTTGATTTCATACAATGGGACCTATAGGGCTCGAACCTATGACCCTCTGCTTGTAAGGCAGATGCTCTCCCAGCTGAGCTAAGATCCCATGTCGTCTGCCGCTTGTCCCGCAACCGACTTCGTTAGTATATAACAAAAAGCAGGGGTTGTCAACTATTTTTTGTAAATTTTTTTATTTCCGCTTTTTTAATCGCAACCGTTCAGATAAGGTGTTACATTATGGCTGCGGGGACGCCGGATGAGAGACGGTTTGCCCGGCTTGCTGGCGGCTTTGGAAGAATGTCTAGCAGCCCTTGGCATTCTGTCTGATCCCCTAAGGGGCGAAGCCAAGCGGCGCCTTTAGCTACTGGCGCGAGCCAGGGCGAGCTAGGCGCTGCGACCGGGCAGGCCGAACCGTAAATTGCAGAATGCTTAGGGCTGCTTGACATTCTGGAGGGCCGCCAGCAAGCCGGGCAAACCGTCTCTCCCAGCGTCCGCCCACCCAAAATACAACACCTTACCAGAACTGTTACTTTTATTCGTCAATGCCCGATTGCAAATCATTGCCATATGTTATATAATAGGAACAACGAGTGCCC